>DFIE01000021.1 GCA_002372735.1 Clostridiales bacterium UBA3705 | reverse complement strand
TTTGTGGCAGAAGGCAGAGCCGTGGAGGAGCAGTAATTCCCCCAAGAAGCCCCAAAGGGCCGCCGGAATCCGGCGGCCCTTCTTACAAGTAATTCTATATCCTTCCTGTGGGATAAGCGAATTGCACCTGATTATGTCAATCAATCTAATTATTCCGGCCTCAATCGGACAAAAAAGTAGAAAAATGCATTTTTGCGTCTAAAATATTCACACTTTCTTGAGGGTCAGTCCTTGAAAAATCAGATAGTTTGCAGTATAATGGAGGTGGGTGAGTGGGCCCAGTATAACCAGAAAGCAGGATATTCAACATGAAAGAGAAGAAGGCAAAATCCTCACAAAGCAAGGTTGGCACCATCCTTGGCGCGATCCTCTGCATCCTTCTGATTCCAATTTTGATTGTCAATGTCACCATGATTGTCAAGGGTTATGTTCACAGTGATCAAGTGCCCACCTTTGGCGGTTACGCCCCGCTGATTGTTCTCACTGATTCCATGTTCCCGCAGATTCAAAGCGGTGACCTTATCATCATCAAAACCGTTGACCCTCAAACCCTGGCAGAGGGTGACGTCATCTCCTTCTTTGATCCTGACGGCAACGGCACCAGCGTGGTCACCCACCGGATTGTAGACGTCCTTACTGACGGCGGCCTGCAGTTTGTCACCAAGGGCGATGCCAACAACGCCGAGGATCTCTCCCCGGTGCCCGCTGACTCTGTGGTGGGCCTTTACCAAACCCAAATCGCCGGGGCAGGCAATGTGGCCATGTTCCTGCAGAGCACCCCGGGCTTCTTCGTGTGTGTGGGCGCTCCCATTCTTCTGCTGGTGGGCTATGAGCTGATCCGCCGCCGGCGCTATGAACGGGCCAATAAGGCCGATACCGATGCGCTCCTGGCCGAGCTGGAGGCCCTTCGGGCGCAGCAGGCCGCCAAGGACAAGGACGAATAATCCCTGCCCGCCAATGTCTGTGTGTATTCTTCCCCTGGAAGCCACGCCGGGGGTGAATATAAACGTATTCTCTCCCCTGAGGGGAAGAATGATCCCATGCCATCCGGCAAATCATTAGAAAGGAGTTTTTCTAACATGAAGAAAAACACAATGCTGAGAATTGCTTCCATTCTTTTGGTCGTGACTCTCCTTTCCACCTGTGTCATCTCCGGCACCTTTGCCAAGTATGTTACCAAGGCTGAGGGCCAGGACCAGGCCCGTGTCGCCAAGTGGGGCGTCCTGGTCTCTGTAGAAGGCGGCGCTTTCGCCGACAAGTATAAGGCTGTTGATGAGGCTTACCTGCATGACGGCGGTGAGTACGCAGTTGTCTCTGTCAATGGTGACAAGGTTGTTGCCCCCGGCACCAGCGCAAAGGAAGCCGACATGGCTTTGGTCGCCACTGTGAAGGGCACTCCCGAAGTCGCAACCCGCTACACCCTGGAAGGCAAGGACATCAAGGACGTGGTCCTGCCCGCCGGCACCTACACCGACTACACCCAGCTGGTGAAGGGCGATAACGGCTATGGCTACACCGGCAAGTTCACCCTGGATAAGGACTATGCTCCCGTCAAGTGGAACCTGGTCATCGAGGGCAAGGGCAAGACTCTGAACGTAGCTACCGCTCTGTATGACAACCTGCCCGCTGCCAACCTGGCCCAGGCCGAGGCCTATGGCCTGACCCGCGAGGGCTGCTCCATCTTCGACGCCATCGCCATCATCCAGAAGGTGGCCGGCAACGAGGGCTACAAGAACATCGTTGAGGCTGCGCTGGGCAAGATCGTCTCCGGCGGCCGCAACTTCGAGCTGCAGGCTGACAAGGATGCCGGCACCTTCAAGCTGTCCTACGACTTCGACCCCAACAAGGAAATGGACTTCACCTTCACCCTGGATTGGGCCTGGGCCTTTGAGCAGGAGAAGAGTGTTACACTGTATGACCAGGCTGACACCTTCCTGGGCAACTGGGCTGCTGTGAAGCAGGGTCAGGAGATCGAGGGCTTTGTGGAGCCCGGCGCTCCCGCCAGCGTTGAGATCAACGCAACCTTCATTGCCACCGCAACGCAGATCGACTAATCCGGCAACTGATACATAAATCCTGTCTTAGAATACACTCTGCCCCCCGTCCAAACGTGGCGGGGCGGGGGGCACAGCTGTTTCGCTGTGACAGAGGCCCACAGGCTCCTTGCGGGCTTCTGTGACCGTGAAACTCAGTAACAGGAGGAGAATTTGGCGTGAAACAGAACGCATCGAATCATACTCAACACAAAGGCCAATCCTCCCTTTGGATTGTGATAGCCATTCTGGCGGCGCTGGAGCTCTGCTCTGTGTCCATGCTGTTCAGCCAGATGGTGGGGTATTCCTCCCAGGAGCCCTGCACTGTGATCTCCCTCACCGAGGGCGGTCCGGAGAGCACTGTGGAGGAGCTCTCCGGCCCCAACGCCGTGCCGGAGCAGGTACTTGCGCTGCCTACCGTCGGCCAGACCAAGGCCCCCACCACCTATACCGGCCAGTTTGTCAACCCGCTGCCCAACAGCGACAAGACCGGCTTTGGCGTCCATGACGCCGAAAAGGCCTGGTCCACCGTCACTGACGTGGAGATTTTCCACCTGCGGTATGACAACAACGGCGACGGTGTGATTACCGTCAATTCCGAAAACACCGACAAGGTCTTTGCCCCCGGCACTGACAACACCTATCCCTTCACCCTTACCAACACCGGCCCCTACACGCTGAACTACTACCTGACGGTAGAGGCCTATTACGAGGGCACTGACAAGTGGATCCCCATTGAGGCCCGGTTTGTTGACTACAACAACCAGTATCTGGTGGGCAGTGCCGACCAGTGGCCCGACGTGCTGGAGCTCAACACCGTCAAGGTGAACCGCACCCTGGCCTCCGGCAACAATGCCAGGTATACCCTCCAGTGGCGCTGGCCCTTTGAGCGGGGCGACCAGATCCAGGAGGGCCTGTACAAGGGCGATTACACCGAAGACTTCTACGACACCGGCCTGGGCAACCTGGCGGTGGACCAGGATATGTTCCTGCACATCATCATCCGCACCTGGACGGAGATTGACGACAATCCCAGCGCCCCCGGCGGTGTGAAGCCGCCTTATACCGGCGACGGCAACCAGCCTGTTGTCTGGATCGCCCTGGCGGCGGCTGCGCTGGCCGGCCTGATTGTACTGCTGCTCCTGGCCCGCCGGGACAAAAAACGCAAGGCCGATGAAAGCTGAGCCGAAGCGCCGTGGCCGGCTGGCCCTGCGGATTGTGCTGATCGCTCTGGTGGGTCTGCTGGCAGGCAGCGCCCTGTACCAGCTTAACGCCCGCCGGGTGCTGCACAACGCCATGCCCATGCCCCTGGGGGTGGGCACCGCGGTGGTGCTCTCCGGCAGCATGGAGCCGGTCTTGTCGGTGAACGACCTGATTCTGGTTCGTGCCGCACAGGACTATGAGGCAGGGGACATTGTGGTCTACCAGTCTGGCAGCGAGCTGATCATCCACCGCATCATCGCCATCGACGGCGACCGGATCACCACCCAGGGTGACGCCAACAACGCCCCCGACGCGCCCTTTGACCGGGCCGCCATCAAGGGTCGGTTGAGCCTGCGGGTGCCCTACGTGGGGCTGCTGGTCCGGTTTATGCAGACCACCGTGGGCAGAATTGCGGTGATTGCGCTGGCCCTGTTCCTTCTCAACCGGTCCTGGACCAGAGAAAAATCCGAGGACGACAAAAAACTGGAGGAGCTGAAGGCGGAAATCCGTCGGCTGAAAGCCCAACAGGAAGAAGACGATTGATTTGACATTCCCAGCATGCGATTCAAATAAGAAGGAGAAACGATGACATGAAATCTGCAAACAGACCCAATATTCTTCTGTGTGCGGCCGGTGTGCTGTTCTGTCTCGTGCTGATCTCCGTACACCTCACCTCCGGCCTTTACGCCCGGTTTACCACCCGGGCCCAGGGGGCGGACAGCGGCCGTGCCGCGGCCTTCTACGCCTCGGCCTCTGCCGACGAGGAAGGCCCGCTCAGCGTAGAGATCCTGGCCGGGGATGCTTCTGTCGGGGCTTTCCCCCTGCGGGTGGAAAATCTGTCCGACACTACCGTCCGCTGCGACATTGTAGTGCAGTTTGAACGCCCGGAAGGGGAGACACAGCCCGCCCTGCCGGGAGAGATTCTGCTGGATGAAACCCCGCTGGAGCAGGACCAGGGCAAGCCGGAGCGCTTCCGCATCAATGATGTGGCTACGCTGGCCGCCGGGGAGCAGGATGAGTATCTCCTCTCCTTTGACATGGCCGAGGCCCTGTCTCAGAGCTCCGATTGGAAGGATTTCAGCAACGACACCATCAGCGGGGAAAGCGGAGCCTGTCCCTTCACGGTGCAGGTAGTCTTCACACAGGTGAACTAAGGGGGCAGGCAGATGAAACAGATATTCCAAAATCCCAAGGTCCAAAAGCTCCTGGGCACCGCCTGCGTACTGCTGGCTGTGGGCTCCTCCCTGGCGGGGGTGAGCTATGCCAAGTACAGGACCACCAGCCTGCTCACCGGGCAGCTCCAATATACCAACCAGCTGGCACAGAGCTTTGTCCTGATCCAAAAGGACCGCACTGTAGATCCAGACGGCGCCTACCGGGCCGATGCCGATACAGTTCAGCAGGTGGAGTACTTCCTGATTCCGGGCATCACCCTTCCCCAGGAGCCCAGGCTGCAGATTACCGGCAAGACGGAAATTCCCGCCTACCTCTATGTGGAGGTTCAGGCCGAAAACCTGGATGCCAAGCTCAGCTATCGACTGACTGGCGACTGGATCAAGCTGGATGGGCTCAAGGGGGCCCACGGCGGGCAGATGTATGTGTACAACCAGCTCCTGACCGATCAGAGCCAGGGCTTGGAGGACATTCCGATCCTGGACGGCGGGCTGACCCTGGAGGACGTACCCATCGCCGGCCAGCCGGAGACGCTGAGCTTCTACGGCTACCTGCTCCAGGCAACGGCAGAGGACACTGCCGCGGAGCTCTTCCGAAACCGGATCGGCTCCCCCGGGGAGAAAACTTGAGCGAGAAAGGCGAACAACATGAACAAACGAGTGATCGCTGCATTTCTGATATTGCTGTTGCTGGTGGTGCCCAACATCTCCGGCGTCTTCGGTGCGCCCGATGACTCTGCTCCGGTCTCCACTGAGACCGCGCCGGAGACCGTCGCCGCCACCGAGGCCGCACAAGCCCCCACAGAGACCACCCAGGCCGCCCCGGAGGAGACTGAGGCGCCGGTAGAGACCCAAGGGGCGACCCAGGCACCGGCGGAAACCACTGCGGCTGCGGAGACGGAGGCACCTTCCCCGGTGGAGGAAGAGACCCAAGCCCCCGAGGAGGAGACCGAAGCGCAGACCCTCCCGGAAGGAGCCCTGGCCCTTCCCGCTGCCGGCGGCGTGCTGGAGTCCGGAACCTATTTCCTCACCCAGGATCTGACCCTGCAGGCTGCCCTGGAGGTAACGTCGGGCAGCACCGTAGAGCTGAATCTGAACGGCCACACCCTGACCGGAGGGGCAAGCATCGAATATCTGATCTCGAACCTCAATGGCGCTGTGCTGAACATCCATGACGGCGCAATCCGTTGTGCAAAGCATGGCATTGAGAGCTGGGGCACCCTTTCCCTGACGAATGTGGATCTCAGCGCCCGGAACGATACCCTGAATCTCTATACCGGTACCATTGACGTGGCAAGCTGCCAGATCAAGGCCACCGCAGAATCTGGCGGTATGGCGATTTACACCAACAAAGACAGCAGTTGCGCCCTCACCATCCGGGACTGCCGGGTGGAGGCCTCCTGCAGAGCGCTCAACCAGTGGGGCACCGGCACGGTAGAGGCCTATCGCACGGTGTTTGTCTCCCAGGAGGAGGACGTTTTGGAGACGAACAATGGCACGGTTAAGCTGTTCGATCACTGCCAGGTGCTGTACGGCGACGTCCCCGGCAAATACGGGGGGAAGAAATCCAGCTTTGACTTTGACAGCACCACGGTCATCAATGAATCCTGGGATCTTTACCATAATTCAGATTGGCTTTCCTATGTAAAAGAAAAATATAACGCTGAAAGCTACCCGAATGGGATCCCCGCCAGCGAATTTGTTCGGGACGACGCCGCCAAGACCATCTATATCTATACTGCAGATGGATTTGCCTGGTGGGCATCCCTGCTGGATACAAATACCGAGTATAAGACGAATCTCCAAGACTATCGTGTGCTTTTGGAGCGGTCCATCGATTTGGGCTCCAGACCGTGGCGGTTCTCCCTGCAGACTGCCGATTTCCAAAACGGCTGTCTGGACGGGCAGAATCATACGATTTCCAATCTGACGGTGTACACCTCCCACAATGATGTAGGCACGGCCGGGTATGGTTTGATTGGAGATACCAGCAGCAACGCCGGCCCCATCACAATCTGCAATTTGCAGTTTGATAAGGCCAAGATCCGCGCGGTCACTGGCGGCGGCGTGGTGTTGGGTTACTTGAGCTGCCCCGGCACGCTGGAGAACATCCATGTCACCAACTCCTATGTGTACGGCCATATGATCGGCGGCCTGATCGGCAGCATTGATGACAAAGCGTCTGCCGCTGAGATTAAAAGCTGTACCGTTTCCGATGTAACAGTGGAAACCAGCGGCTGGAACGGCGGCGGCCTCGTGGGACGTTACACTGCCAGCGGCACGCTGACCATTACAGACAGCCACGTGAGCGATATCTCCATCAAGGCCTTGGTTCACGCAGGCGGCCTGCTTGGTTTGGCCGAGGTCAATTCCAAGGTGGTACTGGACAAGCTGACCACTGTTTCTAATGTGACCCTGTCCCGCAAGGGTGAATACATTGAAACTCATACCGTCAGCACCGGCGGCATCGGCAATGCCAACAATGTGCCCGACAGAAACGACTATATTCTGGACGGCACCTTCGCCGGTGGATATTACAGCAGCTGCGCGGCGGTGTCCTATGCCGAGTACTACATCAAGTCCTATTCCACCAAATGGGATGCCGCCACTTACCGCGGTTTTGTACAGGACGGTCTGTTTACCTATCAGCTCACTGTCCGCAATTCGGTGGTAGGCTACAATGAAGAGCGCGTAGGCTCCGACAATTACGATTTCACCACCCACGTCACCAAGCCCAGCGTGATCTATTACGCGGTGTACAACGACGGTACCAACAGCAGGGATGTGCTTTACGGCTACGAGTATGTGGCGACAAACGAGGCGGCCGCGGGCAAGACCCTGTACGGCGATCTGGACTGCACCCGGGTACCCTGGTACACCGACCGGGCCTGCACCCAGGCGTACGACCTGTCCACACCCGTCACCGGCGGCGTGACGCTCTATACCCCCCTGGTCCTGCGGGACCAAAACGGCCCCATCTCCGCTGATCGGCTGCAGGCGGTGGCCGGCGGTCTGCCCAAGCTGCAGGACAGCGACGGCGTGTTCCAGACCACAGATTGGACCGCCCTCCAGCAGGGAAAGACCTTTACCCCTGCCAACGCAGACCAGATTCCCGATATGTGCCTGGAGCTCTATGCCAGTGTAGACGCCATTGAGCGGACCCTCACCGTCACCCGCACCCAGGGCACCGGGGAGCAGAGCTTCTGGTATACCATCACCGGCGGCGGTCTGCGGCTGGAGGTCTGTATCCCCCAGGGGAAGGACAGCGTCACCGTCTCCGGCCTGCGGGCGAATGTGACCTACACCGTCACCGAGCAGACCGGCTGGAGCTGGCGCTACGCGGCTGACAGCGCAAAGACCGTGCGGTTTGAAAATGACCAGCTGCGGCAGACGGTCTCCTTTGCCGGCGGCCGTACCGCGGCGGAGTGGCTCAGCGGACTTGCGAGTCTTTTGAAGAGGGGTGGCTGACCATGAAAAAACAACGTAAAACCCTGCCCTTGATTCTGGCGGTCGTTCTGATTCTGGCACTGTGCATTTCCGGCCTGGCAGCGGGAGGCGTCTTCGCCTCTCTGATTGACACCACCTCCGGCGCCCAGTGGAATCTCCGTCCCGCCCAGGTGACCTGTGCTGTCCGGGACGATTACAGGATTGACAACACCGGCGATATCCCGGCCCTGATCCGGGCCAAGGTCATCGTCAACTGGACCCGGGACGGCGTGGTGGCCGCCGGCTGCAAGGACAGCTGGTCTCTGGACTACGGCGAGGGCTGGACCCAGGTGGGGGACTACTGGTATTACACCGGCATTGTCCCCGTGGGCGGCCAAGCGCCGGCCTTGATCACTGCCGTCTCCAAGGGGGGCAGCGAGTATGAGCTGGAGGTCCAGGTTCTGGCCGAGGCCATACAGGCCACCCCACAGCGGGCAATCGAAGAGGCCTGGGGCGTCAGCTACCGGGACGTCGTCCGGAGCGAATAACACACACCAAAGGGTGCGCTGCAAAATGATCCATTTTGCAGCGCCCTTTTTTTGCTCCGAAATATGGGACTTCATCAATTTTTAATCCGATTCCCACTTTCTTTTTCATCCTCTCCCGGCGTATAATAGGGCTAACGAAGGAAAGAGAGGAATGACATATGCCTAATATTCTGATCTGTGACGATGAGCAGGACATTGTCTCCGCACTGAAAATCTATCTCACCAACCCGGACTACCGCCTGTTTACCGCCGCCAACGGCCGCCAGGCCCTTGAAGTGATTGCCCGGGAGGAGATCCATCTGATCCTGCTGGACATCATGATGCCCGAGATGGACGGCATTACCGCAATGGCAAGCATCCGGGAGTTCAGCAACGTTCCCATCATTCTGCTCACCGCCAAAAGCGAGGACAACGACAAGATCCTGGGGCTGAACGTGGGGGCAGACGACTACATCACCAAGCCCTTCAATCCCCTGGAGGTCACGGCCCGGGTACGTTCCCAGCTGCGGCGGTATCTCAAGCTGGGGGCCGGCACGCCGGAAAACGAGACCTATACCCTGGGGGGCATCGCCCTGAATGACAAGACCAAAACCGTCACCGTGGACGGCGAGCCCGCCGCCCTGACGCCCAAGGAGTACGAAATTGTCAAGCTGCTGATCTCTCACCCGGGCCGGGTTTACGCACCCCGGGAGATCTACCAGCACGTCTGGCGGGAAAAGCCCTTTGGGGCGGACAACACCGTGGCGGTGCACATCCGCCATATTCGGGAGAAGATTGAAATCAACCCAGCCGAGCCCCGCTATCTCAAGGTGCTCTTCGGTCAGGGCTATGTGATGGAGGAGGTGAACCACAGATGAGAAGGTTTTTCCGTACCGTTCCGGGCAAGGCCCTGCTCTTTGTGGGCTGTATGGCCGGCCTGGTGCTGGTGGTGCTGTCTATTGTGGCGTCGGTGTCCATGTGGGCGCTGGAGTGCTACACCCGCCCGGAATCTGCGGTGTTTGACCGGACCGTGGGGGAACTGGCTGCCAGCGAGGCGGACGATCTGCTGACGCAGTGCATTTTTAACGACCAGATTTTCCCTGTGGACGCCCAGGCCCGCCCCATGCTTCGGTCGCCGAGGGAGGCCACTGCGGTGCTGCCGGATGACGGCACCAACCGGGTCTGGCAGCTGCTGGACCAGTCCGGCCGCATTCTGGCCCGGTCCCAGGGAGCGGAGGAGATCCAATCCTGGTACGAAACCTCCTGGGGAGTGCTGATGGACCGGGAGGGCTTTATCACGGATCTGTACCGCAGCTACGGCCCTGTCCCCGGTGAGAACGAACGGGCCACATATTTCACAGTCAAGGTCGGGTTGAAGCCCGGCTTGCCGGTCCAGGATGTCTATCAGCTCTTGGCCCGGGCCTGCCATCTGCTTTATGCCCTGCGCTATTGGATCTATCTCATCGGCCTGGGGGCCCTGGCCCTGGGGGTGACCTGCCTGATCAGTCTGCTCTGCGTCTCCGGCCGGCGTCCGGACCGGGAGGAGCTGGTGCCCGGCCTTCTGCACCGGGTACCCGGGGACGTGATGCTGGGCCTGTGGCTGGCGCCGGCCCTCTTCACAGCCTATCTGTTGGACAGAAACTGGCAGTGGGGGGATGTGACCACGGTGATTGTGTGCGCCTGCGCAGGTCTGCTGCTGGCCAATTTGAGCCTGGGCTTCTGCATGAGCCTGGCGGTGCGGATCAAGGACCGCTCCCTGTTCCGCAACACCTTGATCTGGCGGATTCTCCGGTGGCTCTGGCGGGTCTGCCGCTGGGTGGGCAGGGGGGTGCTGGCCTTCTGCCGGGGTATCCCGTCGGTGTGGCGCACGGCGCTGATTACGGCCGGGGTGTGCCTGCTGGAGCTGTTCCTCATGGCCTTGTGGGATCTGGAGTACGATGCCTATACCATTTGGTTTATGGAAAAGCTGCTCCTGGTGCCGGCAGTGATCTGGCTGGCCATCTGTCTGCGCCGGTTGGAAAAGGGGGGCCAGGCCCTGGCAAAGGGGAATCTCAACTGGCATACCTCCACCCGGGGGATGCCCTGGGATCTGCGCCGCCACGGGGAGAATCTCAACAGCATCGGCCAGGGCATGACCCTGGCGGTGGAGGAACGGCTGCGCTCCGAGCGACTAAAGACAGAGCTGATTACCAACGTCTCCCACGATCTCAAAACGCCCCTGACCTCTATCATCAACTATGCGGATCTGATCTGCGCCGAGATCTGTGATAACCCGGCCATTACCGAGTACTCCGAGGTGCTGCTGCGCCAGTCCCAGCGGCTGCGCCGGCTGATCGACGACCTGGTAGAGGCCTCCAAGGCCTCCACCGGCAGCCTGGAGGTCCATCTGGCCCCCTGCGACGCGCTGATGTTCCTGGAGCAGACCGGAGGAGAGTACGCGGACAAGCTCTCCGCCGCCAATCTGACCCTGCTCACCAAGCAGCCGGATCAGCCTGTGCGGATCATGGCCGACGGCCGCCGGATGTGGCGGATCTTCGACAACCTGATGCAAAATATCTGCAAGTATTCTCAGCCGGGCACCCGGGTGTACCTCAGCCTGGAGCTGATCTCCGGCCACGCGGTGTTCACCTTTAAAAACACCTCCCGGGAGGCCCTGGACATGTCCGAACAGGAGCTGCTGGAGCGCTTTGTCCGGGGAGACTCCTCCCGGAACACCGAGGGCAACGGCCTGGGCCTGTCCATCGCCAAGAGTCTGGCGGAGCTCCAGGGCGGAACTCTGCGGCTGCTGACCGACGGCGATCTGTTCAAGGTGATTCTCACCTTCCCCCTGATGTGATAAACCGGTTGCCATAAAAAACGGGATCTGTCCTGTGCAGGGACAGATCCCGTTTTCTACAGTGCCCGCAAGGCGGCCAGCTCCGCCGGGGTCAGGGGCCGGACCTGGCCCGGCGCCAGGGCAGGGTCCAGAACCAGGGGGCCGATTTGCAGCCGCTTTAAGTAGAACACATGGCCGCCCACGGCCTTTACCATCAGCTTTACCTGGTGCTTGCGGCCCTCGCAGATGGCCAGATACCCCTCCGTCACCGGGCGGTGGGGGTTCTTCATCAGGTGGTTGTGCTTTTTGGGCGGCAGCAGGGCCTCGTTTTGCCCGATGGTGGACCGGGCGCTGAGCCAGGCCCGGGCGGGCAGACTTTCATGGCCGGTGCCCTCCAGGGTAACGCCCCGGGCCATCCGGGCAAAGGCCTCCTCCTCCAGCCGGCCAAAGGCCTTGAAGAAGTAGAGCTTTTCCACATGCCGTTCCGGCCGGAGCAGCTGCCGGTCCAGCATCCCGTCGTCGGTGAGCAGCAGCAGGCCCTCGGTGTCCAGGTCCAGCCGGCCCACAGGGTGCAGCCCGGCCAGGGCAGGGGGGAGCAGCTCCATCACCGTGGGCCGGGTCCGGTCCCGCACCGCGGTGAGATAGCCCTTTGGCTTGTTCATCATCCAATACTGATCCATGGCGTGCCTCCCAGAGCAGATATCCGGATTATACATAATTTCTGTCCCGGACGCAAGGCTGCGGCGAAATTTTCTTTACTAAAGGGCCCGGGTGTGCTATAATAAATCCAACTATACACCCGGAGGAGTTTATGCCGATGGATACCCAATTTCTCTCCAGATTGACCCAAGCCCTGCCCGATCTGCCTGTCCTGGCCCGGGAGCCTCTTTGCCGCCACACCTCCTTCCGCATCGGCGGGCCGGCGGAGCTGTTTGTCTCTCCCGGCAGCCCGGCGGAGCTGGGAGCCCTGCTGCGCCTTTGCCGGGCCGAAGGGGTGCCTGTGCGGGTGCTGGGCGCCGGCACCAATGTACTGGCCCCGGATGAGGGCCTGCCCGGTCTGGTGCTGTGTACCAAGCGGCTGAACGCCATCTCCGCCGGCCCTGCGCACACAATCCGGGCCCAGTGCGGCGCCAGCCTGGCTGCCCTGGCTGTCTTTGCCCAAAGCCATGGGCTCACGGGCCTGGAGTTTGCCCACGGCATTCCCGGCACGGTGGGCGGCGGTATGGTGATGAACGCCGGGGCCTACGGCGGCGAGATGGTCCAGGTGGCCCGGTCCACCACCGTAATGTATCACGACGGCAGCCTGGAGGTTTTCCGGGGCGCTGACCAGGGGCTCAGCTACCGGCACAGCGCCTTTATGGGGCTGGATGCCGTGGTGCTTGAAACCACCTTCCGCCTTACCCCCGGGGACAAGGACGCCATCCAGGCCAGGATGCGGGAGCTGATGGACAAGCGCCGGGCCTCTCAGCCGCTGGAGCTGCCCTCGGCGGGCTCCACCTTTAAGCGGCCGGTGGGAGGCTATGCCGCCGCCCTGATCCAAAACGCGGGGCTCAAGGGCTTCCGCATCGGGGATGCTGCGGTATCCGAAAAGCATTCCGGCTTTGTGGTCAATCTGGGCAGTGCCACGGCTGCAGACGTGCTGGCCCTGGTGGCAGCGGTGCGGCAGCGGGTGCTGGAGGATTCCGGCATTGCCCTGGAGCCGGAGGTCCGGCTTTGGGGGGCGGAGGACAGCCCATGCAGGAACTGACGCTCATGACCTTCGGCCTGCTCTATGGCCTGCCCCCGGAGGCCGACACCGTGATCGGCACCCGGGGCCTGCCCAATCCCTATTATCTCCCTGCCCTGCGGGAGAAAACCGGCCTGGACCGGGAGGTCCGGGACTACGTGTTTTCCACCCCGGAGAGCGAGGCCTATTACCAGGCCGTGCTGACCATGGTGCGCCGGCGGGCGGAGCTGTATGACGGCTATGACAGCCCCCTCAAGGTGCCCCTGGTGATTGCCGTGGGCTGCACCGGGGGCAAGCACCGGTCTGTCAGCGTGGCCCTGCGCCTGGCCGCGGACCTGGAAGCCCTGGGCCGGCAGGTCCGCCTGGTCCACCGGGATATCCACCGCGGCCGGGAGGAACACAACGATTCTTCGGAGGCATAACCATGTCTTTTTCATCCAATGCCAAGGCGGAGCTCTGCCGCCAGGATCCGGAGCGCCGCTGCTGCGCCCTGGCGGAGGCCTGCGGCGTGCTGCTGTACTGCAATACCCTTTCCGGCAGCCAGATCCGACTGGTTACCGAGAGTGAGGATCTGGCCCAGCGCTTGCCCCGGCTGTTTGGTCGGGCCTTCCGGGTGGAGTTTGACGAGACCCAGACCGGAGCCAAATATACCTTTCTGCTGCACCGGCCGGAAAAGATCCGGGCGGTGTTTCAGGCCATCGGCTACACGCCGGAGGACAGCATCACCCTGCATGTCAACTACGCCCTTCTGGAGCGGGACTGCTGCCGCACCTCTTTTTTGCGGGGGGCCTTCCTGGCCGGGGGCTCGGTGACAGACCCTGCCAAGCGCTACCATCTGGAGCTGGCCACCAGCCATTACAAGGTCAGCCTGGAGACCTACAGCCTCCTGCTGGATTTGGGCTTCGCCCCAAAGCAGACCCTGCGCAACGGCTCCAGCATTCTGTACTTCAAGCAGAGCGAGGCCATCGAGGACTTTTTGACCTTCCTGGGCGCCCCGGTGGCGGCCATGGGGGTGATGGAGGCCAAGATCGAAAAGGAAATGAAAAATAAGATCAACCGGATTGTCAACTGCGACAACGCCAACACCTCCAAGGTGGTGGAGGCGGCCCAGGCCCAGATCGGGGCCATCCGCCTGCTGCGGGAGCGTGGAATGCTGGACAATTTGCCGGAGAAGCTCCGCCAGACCGCCCTTTTGCGGGAGGAGAACCCGGAGTCCAATCTCAGCGAGCTTGCCGCTCTGTTTGACCCGCCCTTGACCAAATCCGCCCTGAACCACCGCCTGCGCAAGCTGGTGGAGCTGGCCGGCGGGATTGACCGGTAATCCGGGAATACGCCGGCGCATACCGCCGCCGATCCACTCCACCCGTTGCCGGATAAGAAGAAAAGGAGATCGATATGTCCTTCGTTCATCTGCATCTGCACACCGAATACAGCCTTTTGGACGGGGCCTGCCGCATCGGGAGGCTGATGGACCGGGTCAAGGAGCTGGGGCAGACTGCCGTGGCCATTACAGACCACGGGGTGATGTACGGTGTGATCGATTTTTATAAGGCAGCCAAGGCCGCCGGGATCAAGCCCATCATCGGCTGCGAGGTGTACGTGGCACCCCGCACCATGGAGGACAAGGTCCACGGGCTGGACCGGGAGGCCAACCACCTGGTGCTGCTGTGTCAAAACGAAACCGGCTACCGGAATCTCAGCTATATGGTCTCCCAGGGCTTCCTCCGGGGCTTTTATGGCCGCCCCAGGGTGGACAAGGCCCTGCTCCGGGCCCACAGCGAGGGGCTGATTGCCCTGTCCGCCTGCCTGGCCGGGGAGATCCCCCGCCTGCTGCGCCAGGACGACTACGCCGGCGCGCTGCGCGCCGCCCAGGAGTACAGCGAAATCTTCGGGCCCGGGAACTTCTACCTGGAGCTCCAGGACCACGGCATTGCAGACCAGCGCAAGGTCAACCCGCTGCTGCTGCGCCTGGCCAGGGAGACCGGCCTGCCCCTGGTGGTCACCAACGACGCCCACTATATCCGCCGGGAGGATGCCGCCACCCAGGATGTGCTGATGTGCATCCAGATGGGCAAAACCGTGGACGACGCCAACCGGATGAAGTTTGAAACCGACGAGTTCTACGTCAAATCTGAGGCTGAGCTCCGGGAGCGCTTTCCCCAGCTGAACGAGGCCTTTGAAAATACCGCCCGCATTGCCCAGCGGTGCAATGTGGAGTTTGAGTTCAACCATTACCACCTGCCGGAATTCCGGGCCCCCGACGGGTCCGACTCGCTGACCTATTTCCGCCGGATCTGCAACGAGGGCTTTGCCGAGCGCTATCCCCAGGCCCCGGCGGAGTATCGTCAGCGGCTGGACTACGAGATGGGCGTCATCGAAAAGATGGGCTACGTGGACTACTTCCTGATCGTGGCGGACTTTATCCGCTGGGCCAAGGAGCAGGGCATCCCCGTGGGGCCCGGCAGAGGATCCGGCGCAGGCTCCATTGCCGCCTACTGCATGCACATCACCGAGATTGACCCCATGCAGTACGCCCTGATTTTTGAGCGCTTCCTGAACCCCGAGCGGGTGAGTATGCCGGACTTTGACACCGACTTCTGCCAGGAGCGCCGGGGCGAGGTGATTGACTACGTCACCGAGAAATACGGCAAGGACCGGGTGGCCCAGATCGTCACCTTCGGCACCATGGCGGCCCGGGGCGCGGTGCGGGACGTGGGCCGGGCCCTGGACATGAGCTACGCCGAGACGGACGTGGTGGCCAAGGCCATTCCCAACGAGCTGCACATGACCCTGGAGCTGGCCCTGACCCGCTCGCCTAAGCTCAAGCAGCTTTACGACGACGACCCCCGGGTGAAAAAGCTGATCGACACTGCCATGGCCATTGAGGGCATGCCCCGCAACACCTCCACCCACGCCGCAGGCGTGGTGATCACCAAGCTGCCGGTGTCAGACTACGTCCCCCTGGCCCGGAACGACGATACCGTGGTCACCCAGTACACTATGACCACCATCGAGGAGCTGGGCCTGCTGAAAATGGATTTTCTGGGCCTGCGGAACCTGACGGTGATTGACGACGCCGAAAAGGAGATCCGCAAAACCCAGCCGGACTTCTCCATGAAGCAGATCCGGGACGACGATCCCGAGACCTTTGCCATGCTGGGGGAGGGCAAGACCTCCGGCGTGTTCCAGCTGGAGTCGGCGGGAATCACCGGGGTGTGCGTGCAGATGAAGCCCCAGTCCATTGAAGATATGACCGCCATTGTGGCCCTGTACCGTCCGGGCCCCATGGAATCCATCCCCAAGTTTATCCAGTGCAAGCACCACCCTGAGACCATCTCCTATCTCACCCCCCAGCTTCAGCCCATTCTGAACGTGACCTACGGCTGCATTGTGTATCAAGAGCAGGTCATCGAGATTTTCCGCAAGCTGGGCGGCTACACCCTGGGCCAGGCGGACAATATGCGCCGGGCCATCTCCAAGAAGAAACAGAACGTCATTGTCCAGGAGCGCCAGGCCTTTGTCTACGGCGATGCCTCCAGGGGCATCCCCGGCGCGGTGGCAAACGGGGTGTCGGAGCAGGCGGCCCAGAAGATTTACGATGAAATCCTGGACTTTGCCAACTACGCCTTCAACAAAGCCCACGCCGTGTGCTACGCCAAGGTCAGCTACGACACCGCCTATCTCAAGTGCCACTATCCCCGGCAGTATATGGCGGCGCTGATGACCTCAGTGATCTCCAGCTCCGAGAAAATCGCAGGCTATATCGGCGCCTGCAAGGATATGGGCATTGCCCTGCTGCTGCCGGACGTCAACCGGTCTGAGGACGTGTTCGTGGTGGAGCCCGGCGGCATCCGCTTCGGTCTGGGCGCGGTGAAGAACATCGGCCTGGGGCTGATCCGCAAGATGACCGCTGCCCGGCGGGCAGGGGGGCCCTTCCGCTCGCTGGAGGATTTCTGCAAGCGGATGAACGAGACCGAGCTGAACAAGCGGGCCGTAGAAAATCTGATCAAGTGCGGGGCCATGGACTGCTTCGGCGCCCACAGAAGCCAGCTTCTGGCGGTGTACGAGGCGGTGATGGACTCTGTCTCCAATGCAAGCCGCCGGAACATCTCCGGCCAGATGGGCCTGTTTGACCTGCTGGGAGACCAGGCCGCCGCGGATGAGCGCATCGCCCTGCCCCAGATGGACGAGCTGCCCCGGGCCCAGCTGCTGCAGATGGAAAAGGAATCTGCCGGTCTGTACCTCTCCGGCCACCCCATGGACGCCTATCGCCAGGCCCTGGCCCGAACCGAGGCGCTGCCTCTGGTCCGCATTGTGGGGGAGGACGCCCAGGTGCGGGACGAGCAGAACGTCACTGTGGCGGGCATCCTGCAGGCCCCCCGGCTGAAATCCACCAAAAACGGCAGCACCATGTGCTATGTGATGCTGGAGGACGACACCGCCGCCACAGAGCTGATTGTCTTCCCCAACGCCCTGCGGCAGTACACCGACCTGATCCAGGAGGGCAAGGCCGTGGCCATCCAGGGCCGGGTTTCCATCCGGGAGGAGAAGGAGCCCCAGCTGGTGGTCAACCAGGTGCGGGATCTTGCGGAGCTTACGACCGCTGCCCGGTCTGCCCCGGCGCCTGTCACCCTGGCACAGTGCAGCAAGCTGTACCTGCGCCTGCCCGGAGAGGAGGGGCCGCTCTATCCCAAGGTCCGGGCCATTTTGAATATGTTCCCCGGCCAGGTGCCTGTGGTGCTGTACTTTGAGAACACGAAGGTTCGCCGGGGGACCACCGCCACCCCGGACCCTGAGATGCTGGATGAGCTCTGCCGGATACTGGGCAGTGACAGTGTGGTGACAAAATAAAACAAAGAATTGGAAATCCCATCAAAAAGTTTCAAAATTGGCTACACTTTTTTTCCATATTATGATATACTATCCTGAGAATCTGAACCAAGAGGGGAGGGACCCGGCCTGAAATTGCGTCTGCTTGTTCCGGGGCTGCTCTGCGCCCTGGCATTGCTGCTGAGCGGCTGCTTTGCCATGGAGGCCCAGCGGTTTTACGCCACGCCGGAGCGCTCCCCGGAGTATTACGACCTGCAAAAGGCGGTGGAGTCCGCCCTGGACGGGGGCAGCTACAGCGCCCCGGTTTCCGGCAACAACCGCCAGGCCATCCAGCGGGTGGACCTGGATGCCGATGGGGTGGAGGAGATCCTGGTGTTCTCCCGGGTGGAGCAGGACAAGCCTCTGCGCCTGCAGGTGCTGAAAAAGACCGGCGAATCCGGCTATGTTCTGATCTGTACCCTGAAGGGGGACGGCAGCGGCTTTGACAGCGTCCAATACGCCCAGGTGGACGACCGCCCGGGCATGGAGGTGCTGGTCTCCCGCCGGGTGGCGGACCAGGTCCAGCCCTTCTTAAGCGTCTATACCCTGTCTGAAGACAGTCTCAGCGAGCTGCTCAGCACCGGCTGCACTGCCTGGTCCCTGGCAGACCTGGACACCGACGGGCAGAGCGATCTGCTGCTGCTCCAGGCGGCCAGCGAAGGGGGCAACCCCTTTGCCGAGCTCTACCAGTGGCAGAGCGGCCAGCTCCAGCGCCAGGGAGAGGCAGCCCTCTCCGCCGGCACCGATACCGTCAAGCGAATCCTGACCGGCCAGCTCAGCGACGAGACCCCTGCGGTCTTCGTGGCCTCTGCCTACGGCACCAGCGAGCTGATCACAGACGTCTTTGTCAACCATGAGGGGCTGCGCAACATCACCCTGAACACCGAAAGCGGCAAGAGCATCCGCACCGTGCGCAACTACTACGTCTACAGCACCGACATCGACGGCGACGGCGCCGTGGAGCTGCCCAACACCCTGGCCCTTGACCCCATTGCCGGCGACCCCGCCTCCGAGGGGCAGTACCGAATCGTCTGGAGCGGCCTGCGCCGGGACGGCGAGACCACCGAGCGGATGAACACCTACCACAGCTTTGACGCCGGCTGGTACTTCATCCTGCCGGAGGACTGGGTGGAGCAGCTGGGCGCCACCGCTGTGGAGATTCGTGAGGGCAGTGCCGTGCGCTTTGTCCGCCACGATGCGCTCCGGGATGTGGAGCTGATGACCATCTACAGCTTTTCCGGCGACAATGCCGCGGCGCTTGCCCAGGCGGAGGACCGGGTGGTTCTGGCCCGCCGTGGCGGCACCTGGTTCAGCGCCCATTTGGCCCCCGGTCTGTCCATGGACAGCGAGGAGCTGAAAACCAGGTTCCGCTTTATCGCGGCGGAGCTGCTGCCCGATATTGATTGAATTGTCCGTTTTATCGGACTGTACATCTGCGATACTGTGACCGTAAGGGGCACGGCGCATCGCAAACACTTGGTCCCCCAGGCGGGACAGAAAGGTTGGGAACCCCCCTATGAAGAAGGTACTGATACTGGAAGACGAGGTCAATATCCGCAGCTTTGTGGTGATCAATCTGCGCCGCGCCGGATATGAGGCCATTGAGGCCGGCACCGGCATGGAGGCCCTGGAGCGTCTGAAGGAATATCCAGACATCGGCGTGGCCATTCTGGACATCATGCTGCCGGACATTGACGGCTTTGAGGTCTGCCGCAACATCCGTGCCACCAACAAGGTCATCGGCATCATCATGCTCACCGCCCGCACCCAGGAGATGGACAAGGTCACCGGCCTGATGACCGGCGCCGACGACTACGTCACCAAGCCCTTCTCCCCGGCGGAGCTCACCGCCCGGATCGACGCCCTCTACCGCCGCATCGGCGGCGACACCGGGGCCGATGCCGAGGTGCTGAGCCAGGGGCCCTTTGTGCTCAACACCCGCAACCGCACCCTGGAAAAAGAGGGCCAGCGCATCAAGCTGACCCAGGTGGAATACGCCATCATCAAGCTCTTTATGCAAAACCCCGGCCGCGCCCTGTCCCGCGAGGACATTCTCACCTCGGTCTGGGGCCGGGATTATGACGGCGAGCTGAAGATTGTGGACGTCAACATCCGCAGGCTCCGCATCAAAATAGAGAACGACACTGCCAACCCCACCTTTATTACCACGGTCTGGGGCTTCGGCTACAAATGGGGTGCCTAAAGCATGAAGCGACCCAAATGGCTTACCGGCGCCCACCGGGCCGGCCGGGGCCTGCAGCAGCGCTGGCTGAAAAATATTCTCAGCATCTTTGCGGCTGTGGCCCTGCTGGCGGGGATGGGCTTTACCGGGGCCAACGCCATCTACACCTACTCTGCCATGCGCTCCGGGCTGGAGGCCAAGGCCAAAACCACCACCTCCTTTCTGGGCAGCTACCTGAACCTGGACTACAGCCAGTGCTATGAGGCCTGCGTGATGCTGGCGGAGAATTTTGAAGACAAGGACAGCCTGGAGCTCCAGTTCTTCAACAACCGGGGCCAGCTGGTGGCCTCCTCCTACGGTCTGTTCAGCGTGGGCGAGCCCGGCACCCTGGACGTCAACCAGGCCCTGGAGCTGGGCGGCATGAGCTACTACACCGGGGGCAACATCGGCACCGGGGAGCGGGTGATGAGCATCTCCTCGCCCCTGGTCTATGCCGACGGCCGGGTGGTGGGCGCCCTGCGCTTTGTCACCAGCACCAAAAACGCCGACCGGTTTATTCTGCTCACCCTGCTGCTGTCGCTGGCCTTTGCCCTGGCAGTGGTGTTTATCGTCTACCTGAGCAACAAGTATTACTTCCGCAGCATTCTGGTGCCGGTGTCAGAGATCACCGAAACCGCCAAGCGGATTGCCGGCGGCAGCTACGGCGTGCAGATCCAAAAGAAGTTCGATGATGAAATCGGCGTCCTGGCCGACACCATCAACGATATGTCCAACAAGATCAGCCAGACCGAAAAGATGCAGTCCGAGTTTATGTCCTCGGTGTCCCACGAGCTGCGCACCCCGCTGACGGCCATCACCGGCTGGGGCGAGACCCTGCTGGCCGGCGAGGAGACCAGCGAGGAGACCCGGCGGGGCATCACCATCATCCTGCGGGAGGCCCGCCGCCTGACCTCTATGGTGGAGGAGCTGCTGGAGTTTACCCGCATCCAGGACGGCCGCTTTACCCTGAACGTCCGTACCTGCGACCTGCGGGCGGACTTTGAGGATATGATCTTCATGTACGGCAACCGTCTGCGCCAGGAGGGCATCACCCTGGACTATGAGGACAGCGACGACGACATCCCCGAAATTCCCTGCGATCCCGAGCGGATGCGCCAGGTCTTCCTGAACATTCTGGACAACGCCGCCAAGCACGGCGGTGACGGCAAAAAGATCACCGCCAGCATCAATCTGGAGGACCGGGCCGTGGTGGTCCGCATCCGGGACTACGGCCCCGGCATCCCCGAGGAGGAGCTTCCCCACGTCAAAAAGAAGTTCTATAAGGGCAGCTCCAAGGCCCGGGGCTCCGGCATCGGCCTTGCCGTCTGCGAGGAGATTGTCACCATGCACGGCGGCACCCTGGACCTGGCCAACGCCCCCGGGGGCGGCACCCTGGTCACCGTGCGCCTGCCCATTCCCGAATAACTGCTTGATACAGAGAGGAGTTTTCACATGCTGTTAGTGAACACCGATTACATCACCGGCAAGGAGCTGCAGATGCTGGGCCTGGTCAAGGGCAGCACCATCCAGTCCAAGCACATCGGCAAAGACATTACCCAGAGTCTGAAAACCATCGTGGGCGGCGAGCTCAAGGCCTACACCGAGATGATGGACGACGCCCGGGCTCTGGCCACCCAGCGCATGGTGCTTGAGGCCCAAAACCTGGGGGCGGACGCAATTGTCAACATCCGCTACGCCTCCTCGGCCATTATGCAGGGCGCGGCCGAGGTCATTGCCTACGGCACCGCCGTGCGCTTTGTGGAGTAATATTCCGAACAAAATACAGACCAAAGGAGGGAAGGCCCATGTCCAACGAAGCCTGTCCCGCAAAGGAACAATTTAAAACCATGATCGGCGGTCAGGCGCTGATTGAGGGCATTATGATGCGCGGCCCCGAGTCTATGTCCATTGTGGTACGGGGCAAGGAGGGCCTGGAGCAAAAGGTAGAGCCCATCGGCAAAAAGACCGGCATCCTCACCTGGCCGATGATCCGGGGTGTGGTGAACTTTACCGGTTCCATGGTCTCGGGGGTCAAGTCCCTGATGTGGTCGGCTGAAAAATCCGGCCTGGAGGATGACGAGCCGGAGGCCGAGCCCTCCAAGCTGGATCTCTGGCTGGAAAAGAAGGTGGGCACGGAAAAATTCATGCAGCTGGCCATCTACTTTGCCGTGCTCATCGGCGTGGGCTTTTCGGTGCTGCTGTTCTTCCTGCTGCCCATGGAGCTGGGCAACCTGTTCCAGCGGCTGACCGACTGCAGTCTGATCGTCCAGCACCTGGTGGAGGGTGTGTTCCGGATTGTGATTTTCCTGCTTTATATGTTCCTGGTCTCCAGGATGAAGGAGATGCGCCGGGTGTTCTCCTACCACGGGGCGGAGCATAAAACCATCCGCTGCTACGAGGCCCGCCTGCCTCTGACCGTTGAGAACGTACGCAAAATGACCCGCAAGCATCCCCGCTGCGGCACCAGCTTCCTGTTTGTGGTGATGATTCTCTCCATTTTGCTGTTCACGGTGCTGTCCTACATCCTCAACGCCCTGATCCCCGGCCTGGCAGCCCTGCAGGAAAGCCGCCGCCTGGTGTACAATCTGCTGATGATGGCCATTAAGATCGTGGTCATGCTGCCCCTGGTGGTGTCTGTGAGCTACGAGTTCAACCGCCTGGTGGGCCGGCACGACAACTGGTTCACCCGCATTCTCACCGCCCCCGGCATGTGGTTCCAGAACTTTACCACCTATGAGCCGGACGACTCCATGATGGAGGTGGCCATTGCGGCCTTGAAGCTGGTGCTTCCCAAGGAAGAGGGGACCGACCGATGGTAAAAAAATACGCCGAGCTGTTTCTCGACGCCCGCAAGGCCCTGCTGCCCTATGACGGCCAGGATGCCGCCCGGATGGCACGGGAGCTGCTGTGCGCCGCCACCGGCAAGACGCCGGAGGCCTTTATTGCAGACCGGGATCTGTATGCCTCCGAGTCCACCTGCCTGCAGGTGGAGGACTATGTCCGCCGCCACCTGTCCGGTGAGCCCATTGCCTATATCATCGGCCAGTGGGATTTTTACGACATGACCCTCACCGTCACCCGGGACGTGCTCATCCCCCGGGACGACACCATGGCGGTGGTGGAGCTGGCCATCAAGAAGGGCCTGTTTCTGCCCCAGAACCCCCGGATCCTGGACCTGGGCACCGGCTCCGGCTGCATCGGCCTGGCCCTGGCCCGGCGCATCAAGGACGCCAAGCTCACCCTGGCGGACGTCAGTCCCCAGGCCCTGCGGGTGGCCAAAAAGAACGTCACCGATCTGCGCCTGGGGGGCAGGGTCAGCTGCGTGCAGGCGGATATGCGCCAGCCGCCGGCGCCCTTCCTGGGCAAATTTGACATGATCGTCTCCAACCCGCCCTACGTCACCACCCGGGAGATGGAGGAGCTGCCGGATTCGGTCAGGCAGTTTGAACCCCACCTGGCCCTGTGCGGCGGGGAGGACGGCCTGGATTACTACCGGGCCATTGTAAAAAATTATACCCAAGCCCTGCATTCCGGCGGGTATCTCTGCCTGGAATTCGGCATGGGCCAGCAGGACGCGGTGTGCGACCTGCTCACCGAACACGGATACACCGTGCTGGAACTTCGGCAGGACAGCGGTCAGATCGACCGGGCGGTCCTGGCCCAATATAAAGTTGACAGAGAGGACGAAGACCATGGCAACGAAGAAAGCTTATGAGGCCCCCACGCCTGCCTCCGATAAGAAAAAGGCCCTGGACGCCGCCCTGCGGCAGATTGAAAAGAGCTTCGGCAAGGGCTCTGTAATGCGGATGGGCGACCGTCCCGAGATGAACGTGGAGGCCATTCCCACCGGCTCCCTGGCCCTGGACGCGGCCCTGGGTGTGGGCGGCGTGCCCAAGGGGCGGATCGTGGAGATCTACGGCCCTGAGTCCTCCGGCAAGACCACCCTGGCCCTGCATATTTTGGCCCAGTGCCAAAAGCGGGGCGGCACCGTGGCCTTTGTAGATGCCGAGCACGCCCTTGACCCGGTCTATGCCTCCGCCATCGGCGTGGACATTGACTCCCTGCTGGTGTCCCAGCCCGATACCGGCGACCAGGCCCTGGAGATTACCGACGCCCTGGTGCGCTCCGGCGCGGTGGACGCCATTGTGGTAGACTCTGTGGCGGCCCTGGTGCCCCGGCAGGAGATCGAGGGCGAGATGGGTGACCAGTTTGTGGGCCTGCAGGCCAGACTGATGTCCCAGGCCCTGCGGAAGCTGGCGGGCACCATTTCCAAGACCAACTGCGTGGTGATTTTCATCAACCAGCTGCGTATGAAGATCGGCGTCATGTACGGCAACCCCGAAACCACCACCGGCGGCAACGCCCTGAAGTTCTACGCCTCTGTGCGCATGGACGTTCGCCGGGTGGAGGGAATTAAAGAGGGCGGCAACGTCATCGGCAACCATGTCCGGGTCAAGGTGGTGAAAAACAAGGTGGCGCCTCCCTTCCGTGAGGCACATTTTGACATCATGTTTGGCGAGGGCATCTCCAAGTGGGGCGAGCTGGTGGATATGTGCGTCCAGTTTGACCTGATTCAAAAGGCCGGCTCCTGGTTCTCCATGGGGGACGAGCGCATCGGCCAGGGCAAGGACAGCGTCAAAAAGTATCTCATGGAGCACCCGGACCTGGCCGCCGACCTGGAGGAGCAGGTCCGCCAGAAGCTGCGGGAGGCCAATACCCAGGCGCCCAAGCCCGCCGCCCAGCGGGTGGAGACCGTGGGGGTAGGCGTCAGCGCCGCCGACTTTGACGATGAGGATTAAGGCTCTCCGCCCGCCCCAGCGGCAGGGAGCCAAGCTGCACATTGATTTTGACGACGGCACCGAGCTGAAGGTGGTGCCCTCTGTGGCCGCAGACCTGGGCCTGTATCCCGGCATGGAGCTGGACGAGGCAGACATGGAGCGGCTCCGCGCCGCGGCAGGTCTGGCCTCCGCCAAAAGCCGGGCGGTGCGGATCATTTCCGCGTCCGGGGTCTCCCGGGAGGATCTGACCCGCCGCCTGGTGCAGAAGGGCGAGCGCCCCGAGGACGCCCGGGCGGCCGCCCAGTGGCTCACCGACCTGGACCTGCTGGATGACGCCGAGACTGCCCGGCAGATTGTCCGCCGGGGGCTCAGCCGGGGCTACGGCGAGGCCCGCATCCGCCAGATGCTCTATGAAAAGCGGATTCCAAAGCAGTACTGGGAGCCGGCCCTGGCCGAGCTGCCGGATCTGTCCGACGCGCTGACAGACTTTCTTGCCAAGCGTCTGGGGCCCGACCCGGACGAAAAGCAGCGCCGCAGCGCCGTCAACGCCGCCATCCGCCGGGGCTACAGCTGGAGTCAGATCCAGCAGGCCCTGTCCCGCCTGGCCCAAGAGCCGGAATGGGAGGAATGACGGCCCATACCATTGATTTGTTGGAGGTATTCCATGTCCTATCGTGTTGGATTTGTGTCTCTTGGCTGTGCCAAGAATCAGGTGGACTGCGAGCAGATGATGTTCCTGCTGCGTCAGGCCGGGTACGAAATCGCCCCCGCGCCGGAGAACGTGGATCTGGTCATCATCAACACCTGTGGATTTATCGACGCCGCCAAGTCCGAGGCCATTGACCATATCATCCAGATCGGCCAGCGCAAGGCCGAGGGTCTGGTGGGCAAGCTGCTGGTCACCGGCTGCCTGGCCCAGCGCTATCAGGAGCAGATCCTGCAGGAGCTGCCCGAGGTAGACGGGGTGCTGGGCACCGGCAGCTACTACGACGTAGTCAGCGCCGCCGACAGTGTGCTGCGGGGGGAGCCCTTCCAGCGCTACGGCAGTATCCACACCCCCGTGGAGGAGACGGGCCGGATTCTCACCACCCCCGCCTATTACGCCTACCTGAAAATCGCCGAGGGCTGCGATAACCACTGCGCCTACTGTGTCATCCCCAGTCTGCGGGGCAAGTTCCGCAGCCGCAAGCTGGAGGACTGCGTCCGTGAGGCGGAGGAGCTGGCGGCCTCCGGGGTGAAGGAGCTCATTGTGGTGGCCCAGGATACCAGCCGCTACGGTATTGACCGCTACGGTAAGCGGATGCTGCCCGAGCTTTTGCAGCAGCTGTGCGCCATTGACGGTCTGCACTGGATCCGGGTACACTATACCTATCCGGATGAGCTCACCGATGAACTAATTGACACTGTGGCCCGGGAGCCCAAGATTGTCAAGTATCTGGACATCCCCATTCAGCACGTAAACGACACCATCCTCCGCCGGATGAACCGGCGGGGGAACAAGGCGTATCTGGAGGAGCTGTTCCCCAAGCTCCGGGCCCGGATCCCCGGTCTGGTGGTGCGCACCAGCCTGATTGCCGGCCTGCCCGGGGAGGGGGAGGCGGAGTTTGAAGAGCTCTGCGACTTCCTGCGCCGCCACCGGCTGGAGCGGGTGGGCGCCTTTGCCTTCTCCCCGGAGGAGGGGACGCCTGCGGCCAGGATGGATTACCCCGATGAGGAGATCGCCCGCCTGCGGGCCGACCGGATTGCCGAGCTCCAGTCCAGAATCATTGACGACTACAACGAATCCCTCTTTGACCGGACCCTGGAGATCCTGGTAGAGGACTTTGACGGCAGAGAATATTACGGCAGAACCTATGCCGATTCCCCGGGCATCGACGGCACGGTCCGCTTCACCGCAGACGCGGACCACGCGCCGGGCGAATTTGTCCGGGTCAAGATTCTGGGCGCCGAGGACGGCGACCTGATCGGCAGGGAGGAGGATGCGCAATGACAACCGCAAGCAAAATCACACTGATCCGGGTGGCAATGATCCCGGCCTTTATGGCGGCCTTTCTGTTCAGCCCCCAGGTGCCCTGGCTGAAGTGGCTGGCCCTGGCCCTGTTTCTGATTGCCAGTCTCACCGACTATGTGGACGGGCAGATTGCCCGCAAGTGCAACCAGGTTTCCGACTTCGGCAAGTTCCTGGATCCCCTGGCGGACAAGCTGCTGGTGATCTCCGCCATGTGCATTCTCACCCAGTGGCAGCTGTTCCCCGCCTGGGCGCTGATGATCGTTCTGACCCGGGAGTTTGCGGTGACGGGGCTGCGTCTGGTGGCCGTGGGCAACGGCAGGGTCATCGCCGCGGGCTGGTCCGGCAAGGTCAAGACCTTCTCCACCATGGTGGTGCTGCTGCTGTGGATCGTCACCTGGGATCTGAATCTGCCCCGGTGGATCAACTGGGTGTATATCCTGGTGATTGTGCTGCCCACGCTGTATTCCGGTGTGGAGTATTTCATGAAGAACTGGGACTGCCTGGGCCTGGGCAAATCCTCCGGCTCCAAACAGTAAAACAGAGGCTCCGGCCTGCGCAGCAGGCACAGGGGCCTGTGTACCCCTGATGCAAAGCCCGGGGAGGCAGACTGCCTCCCCGGGGGCTTAATTTCCCTGGGTGAGCTGGGTGCGCAGCTTGCCCAGGGCCTTTTTCTCAATGCGGGAGACGTAGCTTCTGCTGATGCCCAGGATTTCCGCAATCTCCTGCTGGGTGCGGCTCTGCCGGCCGTACAGCCCGTAGCGCAGGGTGACCACCAGCTTTTCCCGCTGGGTCAGGCAGGCGTCTACCGCCCGGTACAGGGCCTGGGCCTCCTCCTTCCGGGCCAGATCGTCAAACAGTCGCTCCGGTACCGCCACCACGTCCTCAATGGCCAGGGCTGTGCCGTCACTGCCGGTTTCCAGGCAGTCCGACAGGGACACGTCCCCCGCGGTCTTGCGCTGGGCGCGAAAGTGCATCAAAATCTCGTTTTCCACGCACCGGGCGGCATAGGTGGCCAGCCTCGCCCCCTTGTCGGGGTCAAAGGTGGTGATCCCCTTAATCAGCCCAATGGTGCCGATGGAGATCAGATCCTCCTGATCTGAGGCCTGGGTGTAGTATTTCTTCATAATGTGGGCCACCAGCCGCAGATTCCGCTCAATCAGGATGTTTCGGGCCTCCCGGTCTCCCCGGGCGGCCAGCTCCAGATAGTGCCGCTCCTCTTTTTGACTCAGCGGCTTGGGGAAGGACCCCGGGGTATCCAGCCGCAGGGAATAGAGCATTGTGCTCAGCATCATCAGTACCGCTGCACAGAGCATGGACTCACCTCCCGCAGACAGTGTATTCCCCTCCGGTTTGTCCAAATTCCAACCGGGATGCCCCGGCCCGGGACAATTCCCGCTTGCACCCAGGGCCGGAATGTGGTATACTCCCACCGAGAAAGAGAAAAGGAGGCCCAGATGATGCCTACCCTGCTTGTCACAGCCTTTGAACCCTTCGGCGGCCGGATGGAGAACGCCTCCGCCCTGGCCGCTGCCGCGATGCCTGCCCGGGTAGGGCAGTGGCAGCTCTGCAAGGCGGTGCTGCCGGTGACCTTTGGCGGGGCGGGGGAGAGGGCGGTTGCCCTGGCCCGTCAGCTGAGGCCGGACGCCATCCTCCTGCTGGGCCAGGCCGGGGGGCGGACCCAAATCACCCCGGAGCTGGTGGCCATCAACTGGCAGTATGCCCGCATCCCGGACAATGCCGGCGCCGCGCCCATGGATCAGCCGGTGCTGGAGGGGGCAGGGGAGGCCCGGTTTGCCACCCTCCCGGTGCGGGCCATGGCCCGGGCCATGACTGCCGGGGGCTATCCCGCGGCGGTGTCCTATTCCGCCGGGGCCTATGTGTGCAACGACCTGTACTTCCGGGTGCTCTACGCTCTGCCCCGGATCCCCACGGCCTTTGTCCATGTGCCGGAGAAGGAGGTCCTGGACCCCGCCCTTGCCGCCCGGGCCCTGGAGCTGGCCATTGCCGCCCTTCCCATTGGCGGAGGAGACAGAATATGAATATCCTGCATATGAAATACGCCGTGGAGGTGGCCGACGCCGGCTCCATCAGCAAAGCGGCCCAGCGGCTGTTTGTGGGCCAGCCCAATCTCAGCCGGGCGGTGCGGGAGCTGGAGACCTCATTGGGCATCACCATCTTTGAGCGCAGCGTCAAGGGGATGCTCCCCACCCCGGAGGGAGAGATCTTTCTGTCCTATGCCCGCAAGATCCTGGGGCAGATCGACGAGGTGGAGAACTATTACCGCGCCGGTCACCCGGGGCAGCAGCGGTTTTCCATCTCGGTGCCCCGGGCGAGCTATATCTCCCAGGCCTTTGCCCGCTTCTCCCACAGCCTGGCGGACGGCCCCGCCGAGCTGTTCTACCAGGAGACCAACTCCCTGCAGGCCATTGACAACATCCTCCACGCGGATTATCACCTGGGCATTGTCCGCTTTGCCGCGGACTACAGCCGCTACTACAAGGCGCTGATGGAAGAAAAGGAACTGGCCTATGAGCGGATCACCTCCTTCTGCTATGTGCTGATTTTCCACCGGCAAAGCCCCCTGGCCCAAAAGCCGGAGATTTATCTCCGGGACCTGGAGCCCCTGGTCGAGATTGCCCACGCAGACCCCTATGTGCCCTCCCTGCCCATGGCGGAGGTGCGGCGCACAGAGCTCTCCCCCCGGGTACAGCGGCGGATCTTTGTCTTTGAGCGGGCAGGGCAGTTTGACCTGCTCAGCCAGAACCCCCAGACCTATATGTGGGTCTCGCCGGTGCCCAAGGAGCTGCTGGACCGGTATGACCTGGTCCAGCGCCGGTGCGCGGACAACACCCGGGAGTACCGGGATGTGCTGATCCGCCGCCGCAGCTACACCCTGACCGACCTGGACCGGAGCTTCATTCATGAGCTCCGCCTGTCCAGAGACCGGAATCTCAAGCCCTGGCACCCATAGGTGCCGGGGCTTGCCATATCTCTGCAGGCAAGGGTCCCATGCCAAAGAAGCATTTCTCAAAGCCCGCCGGGGGTGCTATAATATCGATGCAATTGAATCGATAAAAGCATATCGATATGGGGCCTGCTTTTCGCATGGATCCAAGCACCCGTGCCGCGGCAGTCCCGGCAAAACAGAGTTTGACACTCAGGAGGACAGACAAAAATGGCAAGATTTACATTACCCCGTGACCTGTACCATGGAAAGGGCGCTCTGGAAGCCCTGAAGACCCTGAAGGGCGAGCGCGCCATCATCTGCGTGGGCGGCGGCGCCATGAAGCGCAACGGCTTTTTGGACAAAGCGGCCGACTATCTGCGCGAAGCCGGCATGGAAGTGGACTTTATCGAAGGCATCGAGCCCGATCCCTCTGTAGAGACCGTGATGAAGGGCGCTGCCAAGATGCAGGAGTTCCAGCCCGACTGGATCGTGGCCATGGGCGGCGGCTCTCCCATTGACGCGGCCAAGGCCATGTGGATCAAGTACGAGTACCCCGAGACCACCTTTGAGGATATGTGCAAGGTGTTCGGCCTGCCCAAGCTGCGGACCAAGGCACACTTCTGCGCCATCCCCTCCACCTCCGGCACTGCTACCGAGGTGACAGCCTTCTCCATCATCACCGACTACTCCAAGGGCATCAAGTACCCCATTGCCGATTTTGAGATCACTCCCGACGTGGCCATTGTAGACCCCGCCCTGGCCGAGACCATGCCCAAGAAGCTGGTGGCCCACACCGGCATGGACGCCATGACCCACGCCATTGAGGCCTACGTCTCCACCGCCAACTGCGACTACACCGATCCTCTGGCCCTGCACGCCATTGAGATGATCCAGAACGACCTGGTGGACTCCTACAACGGCGACATGGAAAAGCGCGGCGCCATGCACAACGCCCAGTGCCTGGCCGGCATGGCCTTCTCCAACGCCCTGCTGGGCATTGTCCACTCCATGGCCCACAAGACCG
>DFIE01000146.1 GCA_002372735.1 Clostridiales bacterium UBA3705 | reverse complement strand
TGTTGGATTTCTTCTGCCAGATCCAAAGCAGCTCGTCAATGGCAGACTTCCAGTAGGTGCGGCGCAGGGTCATTATAGGGAATTCCTTTTGCAGGTCGTAGCGGTTTACCACACCGAAGCGCTTGATGGTGTGGGCGGGGGTGCCGTCCTCCCAGTGGGGGCGGACGGGCAGATCGTCGTCACGAACGCCCTGCTCCAGGATGCTGCGGCAGGTTTCCAGGTAGACCTGGTCGGCATAGCTCATATGTATTCCACCTTTCGGGTGTTATTGTAATCGATTCTTCGCCGGAATGCAAGGGGATCTTTCACTGGCAGGCATACCAGTCCTCTCCGGGGGAGAGGACCCCCAGCTTGCCCAGACTGGGCAGCACAGCCTGCTGCCCCTCCACGGTGATCTGTACCCGGTTGATATTGGGCAAGCACACCATGGTGCCCACCAGGCTGCGCACTGCAGCCAACTGGTCGTTGTAGGAGGCGCCCACAAAGGACAGATCCGAAAAGTCCACCGTGCATAGCCCGTCGGAGACGTTCACCGCAGAGGGGGACGCGCCGAACAGGGGATTGACCAATCCGTTCTGAGACGGATAGCTCACCAGAGCCAGCAGCAGGGCCTCTTCCGCAGCGGTGCCGCTGCAGGCCCGGATCCGCACCGGCAGCCGGTGGAGGAGACTCTCCCCGGCGGCGCACAGGCACAGGGTGACATCCAGCTCGCCGATATCCGAGCGGATCGGGCCCACGGCGGCACTGTCGGCCACATAGGGGCCGGAGATATCCAGATAGGTATAGGTCCGGAGCCTTCTGCCCTCCACATAGAACTGGACCTGATCCACCCCTTCTACCTGGCACAGGGAGTTGACCACACTCATCAGCGTCAGCTGCTCGGCGCGCTCCTCCTGGGGGCGGTTGTCGTAGAAATCCCCGTTGAAGTCCACAGCACAAACGCCGTTTTCCACGTTAATATCCAGCAGATCGGTGCCCTGGGGCAGGGTGGGGTACATACCCACGCTCTGGGGCCCGGCAATCATCAGCTCCACCACCTGCTCCGGCAGCTGCTGTGGCTCGGTGTAGGGGATAGAGCGCTTTTCTGCCAGCAGATATTTGCCCTCGCTGTCGGCAAAGTAGAGCGTGAGCTCGGTGTTGCCGGATTCCTCACCGCTGTCAAAAAGCAGCAGATCGTTCTCGCTCAGGGTGTTGTCCCGCAGCACGGTGTCCGCGTCGCCCATGGCCCTGATCCGCACCGCCCGGATTCCCTCCAGCTGCAGCAGGGTCATGGCCAGGCACGCGTCTGCGATGGAGCCGTCCACACCGGTGAGGCCGGCATATTCCCTGGTGAGATTCACTGTGATGGTAAAGCCGCTGCGCTCCACTGACTGCAGCCGGGTGGCCTTGGGGCAGGGCAGCAGCAGGTCCTCCTGCCCGGGGCCCCGGAGATAACGCTCCAGCAGCTCCTGTTCAGATACCGCATTCTGTCCCAAATCCACAGTCAGGGGAACGATCAAGCCCTGGTCGCTGTCAAAGCGGACCTGGGATGCCCGATAGTAAAACCGGAAGGGCTGCACCGGTGCGGGCGTCGGCTGGGCCGGGGCAGAGCACCCGCACAGCAGGGCCAGCACCAGGGCCCACAGAATCCACTTTCTCATAGCTCCTCCTCCACCATGTCAAAAAAGGCGAAGCGCAGGGTAAACCGACTGCCGCCCCCCGGCCGGTCCGTAACCTCGATGGCGCCGTCGTTGCGGGCCACCATATCGTGGACGATGCTCAGCCCAAGACCGGCGCCGCCGGCCTTGCGGGAGCGGGCCTTGTCTACCCGGTAAAACCGCTCAAAGATGTGGGCCTTTGCCTCGTCCGGGATGCCGGAGCCGGTGTCCTCCACCACAAGGAGGACCTCCTCTTCGTCATGGGCGACGCCCAGCACCACCTCGCCGCCGGGGTGGTTGTACTTGATGCCGTTTTCCACCAGGTTAAAGAGGATCTGATACAGGTCGTCCTCAGTGCCCAGAAGCTTGCAGTCCGGCGAGGCCTCCAGCCGCAGGCGCACGTCCTGCTTTCTTGCCAGGGGCAGCAGCATTTTCAGCACCCTGTCTGCCACCACCTCTGCATGGACCAGCTCCCGCTGCTCCTGGGGGCTGGAATCCAGCCGGGTCAGCTCCAGCAGCTTGGCGGAAAGCCGGGTCAGCCGGTCGGCCTCGTTGCCGATGTCAGAGACAAACTCCTTTGTCGTGGCGGGGTCCATCTCGTTTTGGAGAATGGAGTCTGACAGCAGCTTGATGGAGGCCAGGGGAGTTTTTAGCTCGTGGGAGGCGTTGGAGACAAACTGCTTGCGCACCTCCTCAGACTGCTCCAGTCGGGAGGACAGGTCGTTAAAGGCGGCGCTGAGCCGGGCAATCTCGCCGGAGCCCTTCACCGGCAGCTTTACGGCGTAGTTTCCATCCCGGAGCTGGCGCACTGAGTTCATGATCTTGCGCATCCGGCTGGAGGTAAACATGGCGGTGAGCAGTGAAAAAACAATCACCACCGCCTCCAGCACCAGGGAAAGCCGCAGGATATTGGTCTGCAGGGAGGAGATCAACCTGCCCTGGTCCAGATCCCGCTCCATGAGATAGGCCCCGCCGATGAGCTTGTTGTAGGCCATAATCGGCATGGCGGCCTTGCTTAGCAGCACGCCGTCCACATATTGAATGTGCACCACGTCCTTGCCGGTCAATGCCTCTGCAAGCTCCGGCAGCAGGGCCAGCTTATTTTGCGCCCCGCCCGGCTCCATGGAGTCATAGAGCACCTGCCCGGCAGGGTCTGTCACCAACACTCTGGTGGTGTGCAGATCGTTTACCGAACGGATGACCTCTCCCACAGTTTGGCTGTCCAGGGACTCATAGGAGGAGAAGGCAGAGACAATCAGCTGTGCCTTGTCGGTCATCGCGGCGTGCTGGGCCGAAAAGGTCAGCGACCGGATGGTCCTGGGGGTGTAGATGTTCAAAAACACCAGAACCACCGAGGAAATCAGAATATAGACCACCGCATAGCGCAGCTGGGAGCTGGCAAACAGGCGGCGGACAGGCTGTTCAGGCTTTGAAATAGTACCCAACTCCCCACTTTGTCATAATGTGTGTCGGGGCGGCCGGATCCTCCTCCAGCTTCTCCCGGATGCGGCGGATGTGGACGTCCACGGTGCGGATATCGCTGCGATAGTCGTCACCCCAGATGATGTCCAGCAGATTATCCCGGGAGTACACCCGGTTGGGGTTGCGGATCAAGAGCTCCACCAAGTCAAACTCCTTGGCAGTCAGCTCTGCCGGTATGCCCTTTTTGTAGGCGTTGCGGCTGCTGGGGTCAATGGTGATGCTGCCGCAGGTGATCCGTTCATTCTGCACGGCGGAGGATTTGGCGCTGCGGCGCAGCAGAGCCCGGATCCGGGCCTTCAGCTCCAGAATGTTGAAGGGCTTGGTGAGATAGTCGTCAGCGCCGTGCTCAAAGCCCATCAGCTTGTCCATATCCTCTGTCTTGGCGGTCAGCATAATGATGGGCACGTCAGAGAATGCACGGATCTGCCTGCAGGCCTCCAGCCCGTCCATGACCGGCATCATCACGTCCAGGATGATCAGCCGGATTTCCGGGTCCCGGGCCATGGCCACAGCCTGGGCGCCATCGGTGCCGGTGAGCACCTCATAGCCCTCTGACTCCAGGTTAAAGCGAATGCCCTTAATCAAAAGCTCTTCGTCGTCAATAATCAAAATTTTCATGGTCTTACTCCAGTGTGATATAGTCTTTGATACCCTCCAGGATCTTCTCCCCGATGCCCTTTACCTTGGTCAGGTCGTCGTAAGAGGTGAACGGACCGTTCTGTTCCCGGTATTCCACGATTCGCCGGGCCAGCACCGGGCCGATGCCGGGCAGATTGGTGAGGGTGTCCTCTGAGCAGGTGTTAATGGGGATGGGAAACGCTGCAGCGGCCTGGGTCTCCTCCCGGGCGGCAGGAAGCTCTCTCAGCGGTACCTGGGTTGCCGCCGGGGCGGAAAGGGGCTGCTCCGTCTGCCCCGCCGAGGGGATTGCCTGGGCCAGGCCATGGGATTTACCCAGGAAATAGCCGCCCAGGCCCGCAATCAGGAGCATTGTGAGCACAACCAGCAGTTGGGCGGGTTTTTTAAGCATATCTTTATCTCCCTTTCCGTTGACAAGCGCTGTTTTTCTGGTATAATTCTACATAGACACTGTTATTATACCATAATCTAGCGCCTCCGGGCAATGCTTTTTCCCGGGAAAACGGAGAATTCTATGAAAAAAATGAAAATTCTATCCCTCGCGCTCTGTCTGCTTCTGGTATTGAGCCTGCTCACGCCATCTGCGCTGGCCGCCGAAACAGAGGCTGCAGAGGAAACTGCCGAGACCACAGCCGAGACCGAGGCCCCCAACGATCCCGACCAATATCGGAACAACCCGCTCAGCGGTGCGCCGGAGTATGAGGCGGACTGCGGCGCTGCCCTGCTCATTGAGCTGCAGTCCGGCACAGTGGTCTATGCCAAAAACGAAGAGGACATCATGTTCCCAGCCAGCCTGACCAAAATCATGACCTGTATGCTGGCCCTGCAGTACGGCAAGCTGGACGACGTGCTCACTGTGTCAGAAACCGCAGTGGCAGGCATTGCCGAGGCCGGCGGCGAGGTAAAGCTGGAGGTGGGCGAACAGCTGACTCTGCGCAACGTGCTGTACTACCTGATGGTGGTCTCCTCCAACGAGGCGGCCAACGTGGTGGCGGAGTATATCTCCGCGGATATTCCCACCTTTGTCACCCTGATGAACACCACCGCCAAGGAGCTGGGCTGTACCAACACCCACTTTGTCACGCCCCACGGTCTGCATGACAGCAATCACTACACCACTGCCAAGGACCTGAGCATCATCACCCGCCACGCGCTGAATAACGAGACCTTCCGTGAAATTACCTCCACCGCGGCCTATGACGTGCCTGCCACCAACAAGCAGGAACCCCGCCATCTGGTGAGCACCAACTATCTCATCAGTACCGAAACCCTGGGCGATTACTACTACCCCAACGCCATCGGCATCAAAACCGGCTACACCAGTGCCGCCGGCCGCTGTGTGATCTCCCGGGCCTCTGACGGCAACCTGAACCTGCTTTGTATCATTCTCAACGCCTCCACCGACCTGCGGGAGGACGGCAGCGTCCGCTACAACAACTTTGTAGAGGCCCGCAAGCTCTTTGACTACGGCTTTGAAAACTTCTCCTACGCCCAGGTGGTTACCAAGCTCCAGCCCACTGACCAGGTGCCCGTGCAGTATGCCAAGGATCACAAGGGCGTGGTGCTGATTCCCTCAGAGAACATCAACTGCCTGCTGCCCAAGGAGTATGACAAATCCAAGATTACCACTCAATACACCCTGAGCAATCCCCAGGGGCTTACCGCCCCCATTGAGCAGGGCGAGAAGGTGGGCACTCTCCAGGCCTTCTATAACGGCCAGCTCATCGGCGAGACCACTGTTGAGACCCTGACCTCTGTAGAGGCCAGCGTGCCCGAGAGTCTGCAGGAGAGCGTGGATTTCATGGCCGAATACGGCTGGATCATTCTGCTGCTCATCGGCCTGGTGGTGCTGCTGCTTCTGCTGCTGTGGATCCGTGCCATTGTCCACCGCCGCCGTCGTCGCAGCGCCATGCGCCAGCGCCGCCCGGGAGGCGGCCGCTGATGGAGTCGGCATGGGAACAGCTGCGCCGGGACTGCGCCGCCTGTACCGGCTGCGAGCTCTGCCGTACCCGCCGCCAGGTAGTGGTGGGGGTGGGGCCCACAAAGACCTCCGTCATGCTGGTGGGGGAGGGCCCAGGTCAGCAGGAGGATCTGCAGGGCCAGCCCTTTGTGGGGCCTGCGGGCAAGCTGCTGGACGATATGCTCTCCATCATTGACCTGGGCCGCCACAACTGCTATATTGCCAACGTGGTCAAGTGCCGCCCGCCCGGAAACCGCGATCCCAAACCTGAGGAGCGGGCAGCCTGCCTGCCCTGGCTGCGCCGTCAGATGGAGCTGATCCGCCCCAAGGCGGTGATCTGTCTGGGCCGGTATGCCGCCATGGAGCTTATCGATCCGGACTTCCGCATCACCCGGCAGCACGGGCAGTGGTTTACTCGGGATGGGGTGGAGTATCTTGCCATCTACCACCCTTCGGCGCTCCTGCGGGATCCCTCCCGCCGGCCAGAGACCTTCCATGACCTGATGACCATTCGGGCCCGGCTGCGACAGCTCTGCCCGGAGCTCTACCCCACCGCAGAGTGAGCATACACAATCTAAAGGAAATGCAGGGCTGCCGATCCGCGGCCCTGCCTTGCAATGTTATGAACGTTTCACAAGACACACGCCGCCGCTGGCAGCTTCTGCCTGCGGTACTGACCCTCGCCTGGCCCACCATGCTGGAGGAGACCATGCAAACCGCCGTGCAATACATTGACACGGCCATGGTAGGCAGCCTGGGTACCGCGGCCACCGCTGCAGTGGGCTCCACCACCACGGTGAATTGGCTCATCGGCACCACAGTGTACGCCTTTGGGGTGGGGTTTCTCGCCCAAATCTCCCAATCCCTGGGGGCAGAGGACCGGGACACAGCCCGACGGGCAGCAGCGCAATCCGCCTTGGCGGTGCTGGTGACAGGGCTTCTTTTCACGGTGCTGACCTCTTCGCTGTCCGGCCTGGTGCCGGTTTGGATGCAGGTGGACCCCGGTGTTCGGGCAATGGCCTCATCCTATTTTCTGATTTTGTACCTGCCCATGCTGCCCCGGGCTGCCAGCGCCATTTTCGGCACGGTGCTCCGTGCGGCAGGGGACACCAAGACCCCCATGCGGGTAGGCCTGATGGTGAATCTGGTCAACGTGGTGCTGAATCTGCTGCTCATCTATCCCACCCGCACGGTCAGCCTTCTGGGCCGAAGGGTGACGCTCTACGGCGCCGGCTGGGGTGTGGTGGGCGCGGCCGCCGCCTCAGCCGTCGCCTTTACGCTGGGCGGCGTGGTGATCACTGTGGCGCTGTACAGGCACAGGGTCATCTCACCCAGGGGCTATTCCATCCGCCCGGACTGGACGGTGCTCCGGCCCTGTATGCAGGTGGCCATGCCTAATATGCTCCAGCGCTTTGCCACCAGCCTGGGGTATGTGGTCTTTGCTGCCATGATCAACTCCCTGGGGGAGCTCTCCACCGCGGCCCATACTGTGGCCAATACCGTGGAATCCGCCTTTTACATTCCGGGCTATGGAATGCAGGCGGCGGCCGCCGCCCTCACCGGCAATGCCATCGGCGCCGGAGACAGAGCCAGGCTCCGGGATCTGTCCCGGGTGATTCTGACGCTGGAGGTGGCCATGATGGTGCTTACCGGCGGGCTGCTCTTTGCCTATGCCGGGCCGATGGTGCGCCTGTTCAGTAAGGATCCGGAGGTCATTACTCTGGGCAGTACTGTGCTGCGGATGGTGGCCGTGTCCGAACCGGTCTACGGTATGTCCATTGTGATAGAAGGAATGCTCCAGGGGGCGGGAAAGACGAAAATGCCCTTCGTGTTCAACGTCATCGGCATGTGGGGGATCCGGATTGCAGGGACCTTCCTCTGCACCCGTCTGCTGGGCATGGGCCTGGTGTCTGCATGGGGCTGTATGATCGGTCACAACGTGCTGCTGTTCGTCATGTTTGCTCTCTATTATCGCCGTGGAAGCTGGAATCCCCTGAATACCTGAATATGCCGCGCCGGAAACGGCGCGGTTTTTCGTGAAATTGCATAAAATAATGGCGATTGGTTTTACAATGTATACAAATTGACTTTCCCCTCGACCGGTGATAAAATAAGGGTAAATCCAGCAGAACTACATGATATTCTAAAGAAAACGGAGGTTATTTTATGCATTATTCACAAAAACGTTGGATCAGCTTTTTGCTGGTCATGGCGCTGGTCTTCAGTCTGCTGCCCGCGGCCTTTGCCGAGGGGGAGTTGGCCGAAATCGCCCTGCCCAACGGCGACTTTGAGACCGGAGACACCACCAACTGGGTTCTCACCGGGCTGACGGGTGAAATTCTGGACAACACCGGCTCCGCCGTCAATAAGACCCATGTGCTGAATCTTTGGGTCAGCAACGACGAACAGGTGGCCATTGCTGCCGATTATGCCGTGAAGCTGACTGCCGGCACCTACAAGTTCACCTTTGAGATGGACGGTGAGAATCAGGACAGCCTTCTGCACTATGCCGTACTGGCAGGGGAGCAGAAGCTCTTTGACTCCGAGAGCACCATTGTCACCACCGGTTGGGACAACTGGGTCAGCTTTGAAACCGGGGAGTTCACGCTCACCGCGGACACCGAGATTACCTTCTCGGTTTACGGCACTGCCCCCATGGGGTACTGGGGCCATCTGGACAACCTGAAGCTCTT
>DFIE01000067.1 GCA_002372735.1 Clostridiales bacterium UBA3705 | reverse complement strand
CCTCTGCCAGAGCCTTCTTTGTGGCCGAAGGCAGAGCCATTGAAGAGCAGTAATTCCCCAAATACCCCCCAAGGGCCGGCGCAAAAGCGCCGGCCCTTTTCTGCACCCGGGCGAGTGCCGGGGATTGTATCTTCATGCGTGATCGTGCATATATTATTCAAAAATATGTGGAATTTGTGTGGATATTTTAGCAAAAACTCACAAAGATTAAGATATCTTAAGATTCTAAACGTTTTTCTATTGATTTTTGCATATAAAAATGGTTAAATATACCATACCCTTATGCGGAAACTATTGAAAAGGAGCTACAAGTATGAAGCAAACATGGAAACGTCTGATTTCTGTGCTGCTGGTTGCGGCTTTGCTCTCCACCTTTGCGGTGCCTCTGGCATCGGCAGAGAAGGCGCCCGCCGCCGAGGCCCCGGCTGACCGCAACGGCCTGGAATTCACAGAAATTGACCCCGGCACGCTGAATATTCCCCGGCTGGGCACAGTCGAGGAGGAGCCGGCGGAAGAAGCAGCGGAGGAGGAATACGGCCTGAACGATCTGGTCCGTGTCTCCATTGTGCTGCAGGAGCCCTCCACCCTGGACCAGGGCTTCGCCATTGAGGGCATCGCCGAAAACGAGAGCGCCGCGGCCTACCGCAGCGGTCTGAAGGCCAAGCAGGATGCCCTGGCCCAGCGGATCTCCAAGGAGATTCTGGGCGGCGAAGCGCTGGACGTGAAGTGGAACATCACCCTGGCGGGCAACATGCTCTCCGCCAACGTGCCCTACGGCAAGATCGAGGCCATCAAGGCCCTGGACGGGGTTGCCGACGTGCAGCTGGAGGCCCGCTATGAGCCCATGGTCTCTCTGCCCGGCGACGCGGATCTGCCCCAGATGGTGGATGCCGCCGACATGGTGGCCAACGACCACACCTACACCGGCGCCGGCCGGAAGCTGGCCATCATCGACACCGGCCTGGACACCGACCACCAGTCCTATGACCCTGCTGCCTTCCAGCACGCCATTGACGAGGTGAATGCCAACCGGCCCGCGGACGACCAGATCGTCCTGATGACCGCAGACGACATCCCCTCCAGCGGTCTGAACGGCAGAGGCGTCTATCTCAACGCCAAGATCCCCTACGCCTACAACTACGTGGACAACAACACCACCGTCAACCACACCAATGACACCCAGGAGGAGCACGGCTCCCACGTGGCGGGCATTGCGGCGGCCAACCGCTACCTGCCCAGCGGCAGCTCCTTTGTGGACGCCGCTCAGACCGTGGGCGTGGTGGGCCAGGCCCCCGATGCCCAGGTCTTCGTCATGAAGGTCTTCGGCTCCGGCGGCGGCGCCTACGACTCTGACTACATGGTCGCCATTGAGGACGCCATGGTGCTGGGTGCGGACTCTGTGAACCTGTCTCTGGGCTCCAGCGCCCCCGGCGTCACCTCCATTACCACCGCCTCCTACCGGACCATTTTCCAGAATCTGGTGGGCAAGGGCATTGTGGTCTCCATCTCCATGGGCAACAACGACTCCTGGGACTCCCAGAAGCAGCTGTATGTGGACGACATCAACCTGGACACCGGCGGCAGCCCCGGCTCCTTCGCCAACTCCATCACCGTCGCCTCCATTGACGACACCGGCGCCAACGCCCCCTTCCTCCTGTTCAACAACGAGCTGGAGCTCCGCTATCTGGAGGGCGGCGGCGACGCCAACAACAGCCCCATGACCACCGTCAAGGGCACCTATGACTTTGTCTATGTGGACGCCGTAGGCACCGCGGCCAACTTTGCCGCCGTGGACGTAAACGGCAAGATTGCCCTGTGCAACCGCGGCGAGACCTCCTTCTACGAGAAGGCCAACGCCGCCATGGCAGCCGGCGCCGTGGCCCTGATTGTTGTGAACAACCAGGCCGGCACCATCTCCATGGCCCTGGACGGCTACACCTATACCAACCCCGTGGTCTCCATCAAGCAGGCCGACGGCCTGAAGATCAAGGCCATTGCCCAGCAGAACACCTCCGGCAGCCTGACTTACTACACCGGCACTGTGGAAATCGGCGGCACGGACAACAAGACCCCCATGAAATACTATGAGATGAGCTCCTTCTCCTCCTGGGGCGTGCCCGGCTCGCTGATGCTGAAGCCCGAGATCACTGCCCCCGGCGGCACGGTGTACTCTCTCAACGGCTATCACAAGGCAGCTGCAGGCGGCTATGCCGGCGGCCACGACGCCTACGAGTATATGTCCGGCACCTCCATGGCCGCGCCGCAGATCACCGGCCTCGCCGCGGTGATCGGCCAGTACTACGCTGACAACGATCTCTACAACCGCACCGGTCTGCCCCTGCGGACCTTTGCCCAGAGCCTGCTGATGTCTACCGCCGTGCCGGTGATTGAGGAGAGCTCTGACAACTACTACTCTCTGCTCAAGCAGGGCTCCGGCCTGGCCAATGTGGCCGCTGCGGTGAACGCCAAGTCCTATATTTTGATGGACGCCAACGCCACCAGCAGCTATGCTGACGGCAAGGTAAAGGCCGAGCTGGGGGACGATCCCTTCAAGACCGGCAAATACGGCTACAGCTTTACCATCACCAACTTTGGCGATACCACGCTGGAATACAGCCTGGATACCGACCTCTTCACCCAGGACGTGGAGAACAACGGCGCCAACCTGAGCCACGCCACTGCCAACCTGGATGCCACTGTGTCTTACACCTGGACCCTGCTGGAGGACGAGGTGAGCCACGACGTGAACCTGGACGGCGTGACCGACGCCCAGGACGCCCAGGCCATCCTGGACAAGCTGGCAGACGTGTATCCCGCCGGCGCCGGCTATGATGCCGATGCCGCCGATCTGGATGCCGACGGCGCGGTCTCCACCTACGACGCCCACCTGCTGCTGGCCTATCTGGAAACCATTACCGCGCCCGCCGAGGGCAACGTGCTGCCCGCCGGCGCCACTGCCCGGGTCACCGTCAGCATCGCCCTGTCCGATGCCCAGATGGCTGCGCTGGAGGCCCAGGGCCGCAAGGGCGCCTATGTGGAGGGCTTCACCAAGGTCTCCGCCCAGGGCGACAGCACCCACACCATCCCCATTCTGGCCTTCTACGGCTCCTGGACCGACCCGTCCATGTTTGACGCCGTCACCTATGCCGAAAACTACTACGGCACCAGCCAGAGCTCCTACTTCAACGCCGCCAACACCAACGGCCTGTACGTCCGCTACAACGGCGCCGCCGCAGACAGCTGGTTTGTAGGCAACCCCTATGTCAAGGAGGACAGCTTCCCCGCCGACCGTCTGGCCCTGAACAGCAGCAGCACCATCTACTCCGCCCGGTACAATCTGGTCCGGCCCGCGGGGGCCGTCTTCTCCGCGGTGACCAAGGAGGACGGCAGCGTGCTGTACCTGTCCAGCATCTCCAGCAATGTGAACGCCGCCTTCTTCAACACCCAGGCTACCACCCCCGCCTGGCAGAACACCTCTACCAGCACCGCCACCATCAACCAGAACCTGGGCAGCTTCTCCGCCCTGCAGGAGGGTGACAAGTTCACCGCCGGCCTGTACGCCCTGCCGGAGTACTACGCCTTCCAGCTCAACGGCACCAATGACGCCGGCTACACCCTGACCCAGAACCAGGTGCGGGATCTGCTGGCCTCCGGCAAGATCGGCCAGGGCGCCTACATCGGCTATACCTTTACCCTGGACAACACCGCTCCCGCCATTGACACCGAAAACACCAAGAAGAATGACGATGGCTCCCTCACCGTTGTGGCGCAGGACAACCAGTACATCGCCAATCTGCGGGTTATGAACGTCAGCGGCACCACCACCTATGCCTCCGTGGTGCCCGAGCAGAGCGCCCCCAACCAGCCTGTGAGCTACACCTTCACCTTTGACGGTGTCGACATCGGCAACGGCGTCACCATCTTTGCCGCCGACTATGCCGGCAACGAGACCGCCATGATCGTGGTGGTGGGCGACGGCGAGATCGAGATCGAGCGCGCCGCCTACGTGCTCACCGACACCCTGGCCGCCGGCAAGGACTATCTGATTGTCAACACCAACGCCGCCGGCACCGGCTATGCCCTGGGCCACAGCGGCACCACCGTTGCCAGAGATGCCGTCACCGTCCGGGCTGCGGACAGCAGCTTCAACGCCAGCTACATCAAGGGCGAGGACGTGGACGCCACCTCCGTCTGGACGGCCAGTGCCGGCATCCGGCTGATGAACGGCAGCTACAACCTGCGCCGCAATTCCAGAACCGGCACCACCCTGCAGATCAGCACCACCAATAGCTACAACACCTGGCAGTATTCCAGCAACCAGCTCCGGTTTACAGATCGCGCCACCTACATGCGCTACTACAACAACACCTTCTCCCTGACCACCACTGCCAGCACCCTTTACCTCTATGAGAAGCAGACCTACACCGAGGTCTACAACCCCAACAAGATTGAATCTGTGAACGTGACCCCCGCCAGCGCGGAGCTGTTCACCGGCAACACCCAGCAGCTGCTCTATGAGATCCTGCCCATTACCGCCGCGGACAAGACCGTCACCTGGTCCTCCTCCGACGAGAATGTGGCCACCGTGGATCAGAACGGCCTGGTCACCGCCGTTGGCGCCGGCACCGCCACCATCACCGCCACCTCCAACCAGGATCCCACTGCCTCCGGCTCCGCGGCCATCACCGTGGTGGGCCGCACTGCCCTGGACGCCACCATCAACGCCCAGATCGTGGACGGCGACGGCGCCCGCTTCGTGCAGATCGATCTCAATGACCTGAGCCTGACCACCCTGGGGGCCGCAGCCGGTACCCACTACGGCGGCGGCAGAAGCGAGGATATCATCATCGGCTTCCAGACCGACGGCAACATCATCGAGACCGACATCTACGACGACGGCTATGACAGCTACATCCTGGGCAGCTTCAACACCACCACCTACAACTCCCGCGACGGTGCTCATATCCCCGATATCAGCGCCACGGTGGACGGCCGGACCATTACCGAGGAGTACATCTCCATCTTCCTGGCCCAGTCCTATCTGCTGCTCTTCACTCCGGATTACAGCATCACCGGCTGGAACTTCTCCGGCTACTCCGCCATTGCCTATGCCGGCACCGATGAAGAGACCGGCGCGCACTACTACTACATGCTCAACAGCAGCGGCCAGCTTCTGTCCGCCTCCATCGCCGTGGACGCCGACGAGCCCATCACCACCGACGAGGAGACCGGCGAGGAGAGCCTGACCCTGACCCTGTCCACCTCCTCCGCGCAGACCATCTCCGGCCTGAGCACCACCGCCGGTACCTACGGGGCCAACTACATGTCCATGTCCGTGCTGGAGACCGAGGACCTCTACGGCCTGCTGATTGCCAACTCCAACAACCGGCGAATCTACTATGTGGACCTGCTGGCCGACAGCCCCAGCGCGGTCCTGGTGGGTGGCTTCCCCAATGCCACCAGCCTCACCACCCTGTATGACGACAACTATGACGTCCACACCATGATCCTGCCCGCCGAGGGCGTGGGCGGCGAGCTTCTGCGCCAGGCGGCCTCTGCCCAGGGCGTCAAGGCCGAGCAGCTGGGCACCATCTCCGCCCAGCCCGCCAATCAGCCTGTGGGCGGCACCAACGCCATCAAGGCCACCGGCGACCTGGTCCAGGCCCCCAGCGGCCAGGCCCAGAACGGCACTGCCACCATCACTCTGTCTGACGATGCGGCCACCACCAACGGCCTGATCACCGTCACCTACGACGCCGACGTGCTGACCTTTACCGGCGCGGACAGCGACCTGGCCTACAAGGCGCTGAACGACGGCACCGGCACCATCGTCTTTGACTATGCCGCCCTGGAGCCCATTGCCGCCGGTGACACCCTGGCGGTGCTGAACTTCACCTATGCCGGCAACAATCTGAACACCGTGGTCCATGTGGACGTGACGGAGCGCAACGACGCGCTGAATCTCTCCGACAACACCGTGGAGATCCCCCTGGGCTCCCGGACCATCACCGTCTACGCCGTGGATGAGACCGACTCCGCCGCCCTGAACGCCTATTACTGGGGCGCGCAGAGCAGCAACGCCAACTGGCCCGGCGAGGCCCTGACGCCTGCCGGACAGGCGGTGAGCAACGCGGAGAACAACCCCGTGACCCATCCCTACTACGCCATCCCCCTGGATGCGGCAGCCTACAACAGGATTATCTTCAACCGCGGCGACGGCCAGCCCCAGACTGCGGATCTGGACTTTATCTCCGACGCCGGCGACAAGGACTATGTGGTCTACTACATCACCGGCCAGGAGGGCAACGGCCTGCCCGTCTCCGTGGGCAATGAGATCTGGCTGTGGCCCGGCACCACCGTGCCCGCCACCTGCGAGCAGGACGGCTCCGTCAGCTACGCGGGCCTGCTCACCGGCGAGAGCCTTGTGGTGGCCATCCCCGCCCTGGGTCACGCTTACGGCCAGCCCACCTACACCTGGAGCGAGGACAACGCCACCGTCACCGCCAAGGTGATCTGCGCCAATGACGAGACCCACGTGGTCGAGGAGACCGTCCAGACCACCTACGCCGTCACCGTCGAGCCCGATGTGGGCACCCCCGGCGTGGGCACCTACACCGCGGAGTTTGAGAACGAGCTGTT
>DFIE01000035.1 GCA_002372735.1 Clostridiales bacterium UBA3705 | reverse complement strand
AGCGGGCGCAGGTGCGGGTCTCCTCTCCGTCGGTCTCGCAGGCGGCGGGGGTGGTCACAGTCCACTCGCCCCAGTCGTGACCCAGGGCGGGAGTCTCGTTGCCGGTGCGGGTCTCGCCGGTGAACAGACCGGTGTAGGTGGTGTAGCCGGCCTCGGTACAGGTGGGCGCGGTGACCACGCCGGGGGCGGGCCAGACGTCCGTCCCGTCTGCGGAGATCTGAAGCGTATTGTTATTCTGGCCGAAAATGTAGAAGATGGCGCGGCCCTCCTGAGGCAGGGTCAGGTTGTCCGTCTGCGGCTGTCCGTCGCCGCGGTTGAACACGATTCCGTCGCCATAGCCCACCACATCTACCTGGAAGATGTAGTAGGGATGTCCATACATGTCATCTCCGGTCTTAGTGAGGGAGTGCCCCGGCCACTGGGTGTCATGATTGAGGCCCCAGTAATAGGCGTTCAGGGTCTCGGAATCGGTTTCGTCCACCAAAACAACCTCTACCAGCTTGGGCGACAGGGCCGGGATTTCCACGGTCTTGGTCTGTGTCTGGAAATGGGCGTCCTGGAACTGGGCGGTATAGACGCCCGTGCCGGGCTTGGCAGTGGTAGGCGCAGCGGTTTCCGTATAGGTGGTCTCTACGGTCTCGGTAATCACATGGGCTTCATCATTGGTGCAGACCGTCTTGGCAGTGACGGCGCTGAAGTCTGCAGTCCACTCATATGTGGGCTCTCCCCAAGCGTGGCCGGTGGCGGGGATGGTCTGGGTCTCGCTCTCGCCGCAACGGGCGCAGAGGCGGGTCTGTGTCCCCTCACCCTCACAGGTGGCGGCAGTGGTGACCGTCCAGTCGCCCCAATCATGCCCCAGGGCGGGCTCTTCTACACTCTCAGCGGAGAGCACGGTGCCGCAAACCGTACAGCGGACCACCACGTCGTGGATGCCGCCTTCGGTACAACTGGGCTCCATCTCGTTTTCTACCGCAGGCGCGCCGGGGGTGTGGCTCAGCATCGGGATCTCCCGGGTCTCGGTCTCGCCGCAGCGGGCACAGGTGTGGGTCTCGCTGCCCACTGCGGTGCAGCTGGCAGCTGCAGCGACGGTCCAGTCGCCCCAATCATGGCCCAAGGCCGGGTCGCCGAGGGCGGTGGCAACCGCGTCGGTGAGCAGGCCGGTATAGGTCAGGACGCCGGCCTCGGTACAGGTGGGCGCGGTGACTGTCTTATGGGCTTCGTCATCCGGGAAAATATCCTCAGGCAGGTCGATATTGGTCCAGTCGGGAAGCATGCGGTAAACCACATAGCCCCGCCCGCCGGCATCTGTAATGAATGCAAGGTCCGCAGTCTGGTGGCTGCCGCTGTTGACAACCAGGCGGTCGAAGGCGTCGGCATTGACGGTGCACTGGTAGAAGGGATGGCCGTCCTTGTCGGTACCCAGGCGCTCCATAGAGATGCCGGGCCAATCCTGGGCCTTGGATCCGGTGTCGTTGTTCCACACATAGAGGAACATCTCATCGCCGTTGTTATCGTCAATTACATACACATCCAGAGGTACTGCCTCCAGCTGGGGCAGGGCCACTGTCTTCTGTTGGGTCTGGAAGAGACCGTTTGTAAACACCGCGGTATAGACTCCCTGGCCGGGCGCCTCGTAGGTCGGCGAAGTGGTGACGGCATAGGTGGTCTGGACAGTCTCTTCCACAGTGTGGGCAGCGTCGTTTGCACAAACGCTCTTGGCAGTGACGGTGCTGTTGTCCTCGGCCCAGGCGTAGGTGGGCTCGCCCCAGGCATGGCCGGTGGCGGGGAGCGGCCGGGTTTCGGTCTCGTTGCAGCGGGCACAGGTGCGGGTCTCCACCCCGTCGGTCTCGCAGGCGGCGGGGGTGGTCACGGTCCACTCGCCCCAGTCGTGGCCCAGGGCGGGCAGGGCGACATGCTCGGTGGAGAGAACTTCGTTGCAGCGGATGCAGCGGGTCACCATGTCATAGCCGCCGTCTGCGGTGCAGGTGGGAGCCGTCTCGTTCTCACGCGCAGCCTCGCCGGGGCTATGGCCCAGGGCATCCAGGGCCTTGGTCTCGCGGGAGAGCTCGGCGTCGCAGACGGTACAATAGACAACCTCGTCGTAACTGCCGTCGTTGGTGCAGTCGGGGAGGAATTCGTTCTCCCTGACCGGCTGGCCCGGCGTATGACCGGCAGCGGCAATGGCCACGGTCTTGGTTTGGGCGGCAAAGAGCTCGTTTTGGAACCGGGCAGTGAAGATCCGACTGCCGGCTTCGGTGCAGCTGGGCGCAGGATTGTCCACATAGGTGGTGTTCACGGTCTCCTCGACGATATGGGTCTCATCGTCGGCACAGACTGCCCTGGCGGTGACGGTGGCGTTGTCCTCACTCCAGGTGTAGGTGGGTGCGCCCCAGGTGTGGGTGTGCTGCTTCCACTGGGCGTAGAGGGTCAGATTCTCCGTCAGAGTCAGCTGGGCCCCGTCAGCATAGGAGGTGCCGGTGCCGTCGGCGGCCGTGTTCCAGCCGTCAAATTCGTACCCCTCCCGGGTGAAGGTATTGGCGTGCAGGGTGAAGGGCTTGCCCTCGGCGGCGGACTGGGCCGGCATGGTGCCGGTGCCCTGGTTGGCGTCAAAGGTCACGGTGACGGTTTTGCCCACGAAGTAGAAGCCTTCGGCAGTGGTGCCGTCATGGAAGGTCACCGTCTCAGGGGCGTCACTGAGGCTCTTGCCCTCGGGATAGGTCTGGCGGTCGGTGTTGTCCGGCTCAAAGATGGCGTTGGCCCGGGTGGAGGCTGCGCCCTTGAAGTCGCCGCCGGAGATCAGGGTGGCGTGGGCAGGATCGGTATTGTTGTTCTTATAGGCGTTGGTGGTAGCCTTGGCTGCAGCATAGATGCCGCCGTCGATGGCCGCCAGCTTGGCGTAGGCTGTGTTGTACAGAGCGGGATAGCCGGCGGTGGTACAGTTGGCGTGGATCTCCAGGCCCTGGTCCAGCCGGTCGATCTGCGGCAGATAATTGCTGTTCGCCGCGCCGTTCTGCAGGCCGATGCCGTTGGCCGTGATCACCGTGTTGGCGATGGCGCCGATGTGAGCGCTGTGATAGGTGTCTGTGTTCACCACGGTGCCGGCGGTGCCGTCGGTGTAGGGGGTGGTGGCGGTGTGCAGATCCAGGGTGCCGTTGTAGTTATAGATGCCGCCGATCTGCTTTTGGGTGGTGGCGGTGATGGTGACAGGGGTCTCGCCGCCGTCAATGGCGGTGATGGTGCCCAGGTTCACCAGCACCTGATAGGTACCGGAGATGTGGTTGTCCGGGCCGATCAGATCCACCGCAGGGGCGTCATAGTCCGTGGTGATGACTTTGGACTGGCCGTTGGCCCCGTAGGTGACGGTGCAGGCGGCATCCGTGGCAGCAACAGTGGCCAGCTCCTTGAGATTGTAGTCATAGGAGCGGACTGTGGCGCCGCCGTTGAAGAACACGGTGGTGTTTTTGGATGTGATCGTGTTGCCGGTAAGGGTGCCCAGGTGGCCGCCGTTGTACAGGGCGTAGGTGGAGGTACCGGTGACGGTGTTGCCCTCCAGGGTGCCGATTTCGGCAGGCAGACGGGTATAGGCGTAGGTCAGCTCGGAGCCGTTATTCTTGGTGGTGGCAAACTTTGTAGTGCCGGAATAGTACCGGACGGAGTCTCTTGAGACATAGGGGCCGGTGGCGGTGTTTACCAGCACGTATTGGGTGCCGGTGAGACTGCTGTTCTTCAGGGTGTTGATGCGGCCCAGATTGCGGAAGGCGAAGGTGGCGTTCTTGGTGAGGGTCACGTGGTCCATCACGTCAATGACCGCTGTGTCATAATCGTAATGGTACTCATAGGGGGTGATGAACAGGGCCTCGTAGGCGTAGGGCTCACGGGTAAGGGTGTAACCCGTCTGGCGGCTGTCGCCGTTGAGGAGCATGGGGTAGCTCTCCCCTGCCCTGGCACTGGCGGCAGAGAAGTCTGCGTTGGTCAGGGTGCCGATGTAGCCCTGGTTTTGCAGCAGGTAGTAGCTGTTGGTGCCGGTGCCCACAAAGTGGATGCCGTCAATACGCGCAATGACGCCGCCCTGGTCCATATTGCGGACGTAGGTCTCCAGCCGCTTGGTCTCGGTGGAGGCGTCTGTATTGGTGGTATAGGTGCGCTGGTAGTCATAGCTGCTCAGCGCGCCGGCGCCGGAGTTGCACAGCGCGTTGTAGTTGGCCGAGAGAGTGAGATCCCCGGTCAGCTCGCCGATGCGGCCGCTGTTGAACAGGCCGTAGTAGCTGCCCGCCGAGACGGTGCCGGTGGCGGCAATCCGCTCAATGGTGGAGGGTGCGCCGTAGGTTCTTACCTGGTGGAGCTGGATGCCGCCGATCTTATCGACGTAAGTGTTCACGTCCTTGGCAGTGGACTGGGAGTCGTTGTAGATGGCGGCACAGCCGGTGGCGGAGACGGTCAGGCTGCCGGTGATCTCCCGGATGATACCGCCGCCGGTGTTCCGCAGGGCGTAGTTGGAGGTGATACTCTTGGCGTTGTCCGGGTGCTTGTAGGTTTTGATCTCAGTGGTGCCGGAGATGGCGCCGATGATGCCGCCGTTGTTGTACAGGGCGCAGCCGTGTTCGGCGCTGGTGGAGGTGTTTTCGGCGTAGATGCTGCAATCCGTGATGGTTTCGATGGTGGGCCGGTAGTAGTCCTCCTGCTTATACTCATCGGTACGGGTCAGGCCGCTGTCAGTGCGCTTCCAGAGGGCGGAGTCGTACCACCAGGCGCTGTTGTTATACACAGTGTAGCACTGCACATTGCCATTGGCGCTGGTCTGGGCGGTGCCCAGGGTGTTGACCTGTGCGGAGTCGGGATGGGCAATAAAGGTGCTGTTTTGCAGGGTGTGGATCACTGCGTTGTTGTGAATGGCGTACTGGCCCACCTGGAAGGTGGAGTCCTTGATCAGGTCGACCACACCCCGGGCGGCGAGGTTATAGCCGGAGGCCAGGGCATTCGTACCCCGGACATTGCGGTTGAACAGGCCATAGGCGGTGCGGACGTCGCAGCCCTCCACCGTCTGCACGGTGCCGCCGTAGTTGAAGATGGCATAGCCCCGGGGCGCCAGGAAGGTGACGTCGGTGAGCTGGGTGACGGTGGCCCGGTCATTGAAGATCAGAGAGAAGTTGGCGTTCACATCCTGCAGACCCTCAAGGGTGACGCCCCTCACTGCCAGGGTGCCGCCGTCAGAGTTGCGGATCACCCCGGCGTGATTGGGCACACCGGAGTTGCTGATGGCATCGGCAGTGATCCGGCCGCCGCCCACAGTATCGATCACGGTGAGGCTGCCGGTGTTGTCCAGAGCGGCCATCTTTTGGTAGGCCGCCGCGGCAGCCTCCGCCCCGGTGCGGTAGGCCAGGGTGCCGCCCTTGAGATCCAGGGTCAGGTCGCCGGGGTTGACGATCCGGCCCCAGGCGGTGTGGCCGTCCAGATCGAAGGTCAGGTTCAGATTCTCGGGAATCACGTAGCTGGCTGCGGGATCCTCTTCGGCATAGGTGCCGCAGTCCACAAGCATCCGCAGGGTGCCGGTGCCGGACAGGGGCAGCTCCGCCATGGCCTGGGCCAGGGTGGGATAGCAGGTGTCGGTAAAGCTGCTCCAAACCTCGTCGCCGGTGTAGAAGCCGAAGACGTAGGCCTCGCCGCCGGCAGTCTCACCGACAGGTACAAAGCCGCTGTAGGGGGTGCCGCTGGTGGCGGATCTGCCGGTGAGATTCCAGACCACGGCATTGTGATTTTCTGCCGAGGCGCCCATCTCCGCGTCGGTGGGAGCGGGGTACTCGGTGCCCACGGCCAGGGCCTGGTCTGCCTGGGCCACCACGTACCAGGTCTCCCCGTCAATGGTGCGGGTCTCAGACAGGGTGTTGCCGGTCAGGTGCTGGTAGCTTTGATACTGATGCTCGTTGAGCACAAAGGTGGGGATAAAGGCGGCTGCGGTACCGGTGAGCGTGACGGTGGAGTCGGCAGTGACGTTGGTCACGTTTACGGTGCTGCCGCTGATTGCCGCAGAGGCGCTGCCGGCGCTGACGACTGCACCCAGGCCCGTGAGCCAGGAGGCGTCATAGCTGACAGTCGCATTGTTTTCGCAGTAGTAATCTGTGGCAACGGTCTTGCCGTTATAGACAAACTGCACCAGGTAGCGGTACCAGTGGGCACCGTCGGCGTCATAATACCAGGTGCTCTGGCCGGTGGAGACGGTGTCGGAGTGGGTCTCGTCCCCGTTTTGGAGCAGTGGGGCCCGGAAGGACACTGCCGTCTTATCTTTATTGCCCAAGCACTCATACACCGTGGCAGAGGCGGCTGGCGCAGTGGCAAAGCGCAGCTTGCCCTGGCCGTCTTGTGTGCCCAGGGAGCTGGTGATGTTGGCGCCCCCTTGGGAGGTGAACAGAGAGCCCGTCACAGTAAGAGTACCGTTCACATCCACCAGGGCGTCCTTCAGCCCCGCGGCAGTACGGACCGTGGTGGTGCCGTTGGCCACAGAGTAGCCGATGGGGTACATCCGGGCGGTGCCGCTGAAATTGAGCCAGTCTTCGTCGTCGTAGACGTACAGCTTCTTGCCGCTGGCAATGTTCAGCGCTGCCTGCCGGCCCACCTTGAGCTCGGTGCCGGGCAGCATCTCCACGTCCTGGGTGACGGTGGTGCTGCCGCTGAGCAGATCGATGCTGATGTTGTTGGTGATGGGCAGGATATAATCGCCGGTGGAGATGGAATCAATGACAGGAATGCCGGAGATGGTCATACTGGAGACGGAGACATCGCCGTTTACCTCGATGTTCAGCCGGTCAGTGGTCTCGTGGTAGTCCTTAATAATGTAGCCGCTGGAGATGCTGAACATGCCCCCGCTGCCGATGAAGGTGGCGGAGATGGGATAGGCACTGCTGCTGGCGTTGACGGAGGAGTAAAGCCGCTCGTTGGCGCCGGCGTTCAGCTTCAGGGGTACCTCAATGTTCTGCACGTAGTACTGGTTGAAGATAAACACATACTTGTACACGGCAGAGGTGGCCGTGCCGCCGCGCCAGTCCTTGATCTGGAAAGCCTCGTAAACCGTGGAGCCGGATTTGGCCTCCACCTCGCCGGCGCCGTAGAGATAGCCCCAGGCATAGAGATTGCCGCCGCTCTCCAGGGTGATTTTGCTGTCGGCCTCCATTTTGATCCGGCCGTCGGGGCCGGTGGGGGTGCCGTTCCAACCGCCCATCTGGCCGGAGGAGCTGAGCTTGCCGCCCAGGCAGATGGCGCCGCCCTTTTGCACGGTAATGGTGCTGCCCGCGGCCATGGTCAGGGTGCGGAAGGCAGTGGGGGTTGTATGGCTGCCGTAGACCACCGCGGGGGTGGAGGTGTACACCGTGCCCGCCGCGTCAAAGGGGATCAGCAGGGTTTTGCCGTTGGGGATGGAGTAATTGCCCGCGGGCAGAACCCCGTCCTCGGCCAGGAGGACGGTGGGCTTGTTGTTGGACACCGCGTAGGAGATGGCCTGGTTCAGATCGGTAAACATGGTGCCCGCCACAGAGAACATCGCCGTGTCCTTGGAGAGGAACGTGGCGGTGAGCTGATGGTCCGCCTGCTGCACGTGCAGGTCTGTCTCCACGTCGGTGGAGATGTAGGCCTGGGCTGTGAGATCGTACCAGCCGGTGAACTTATAGCCCTCTGCGGGGGTGGCCACCACATGGATGGCATCGGAGGATAAATGCAACACGGTGTGGCCGGCAGTCACCTCGGTGCCGTTGACGGTGTAGCTGCCGTTTTCCGCCGGGAGGAAGACCGTGTTGATGGGCTTGTCTTCTTCAAACGTCAGGTTCTTCAGGGTGACGGTGGTGGTCTTGGCCGCGTTATTGGCGGAGGCGATTGCAACCGTATAGGTCTCATTGGCGCCCAGAAGAATGCTCCGACTGCCGGGGCTGACGGTCTCGTTTACACCGTTGAGCTTTACAGTGCCGTCGTTGAGACTGAGCTCATAGTCAAAGGTGAGCAGCCGGGCCGCGCCGGAGGTGTTTGTCAGCGTCAGGGTGCCGGAGGCAGGGGTGTAGCTGTCTCCGCTGCAGCCGGACTGGGACGTGGTGGTCACAGAGCCGGTGATGGTTGTCCCGGATCTGGACCAGGTGCCGGCATCGTAGCTGGCACTCAGGCCGGCGATGCCTGTGTTCAGGTCCGCTGCCCAGGCCTTTGCCGCCAGCTGGGGCATCAGCCCCGCCAGCAGGGACAGGGCCAGCAGCAGGCAGAGCCAGCGTTTTGCAATGGATTTGATCATTTGGCGTTCCTCCTGTGATTGGGTTTCACGACGGATTGATTGTGTTCTCTTCGGTTCAGCTCCATCCAGATGCTCAGCCCTGTGATACAGCACAGGACCGCCCAGAGATGGGACAGATGGAGCAGCCCGCCGGCTTCACTGTGGCGAAAGAATTCCGTCACAAACCGGAACAGGCCGTAGGCGGCCATATAGACAGGATACAGCTTTCCTCCCGGGTCTGCCCTGCGGGTGCGCAGGAGCATCCAGGCCAGGATCAGCGCGTAGAAGACCAGCTCTGCCTCGCGGGTGGGCCAGCGCAGGGCTGTGCCGGGGATTGGCAGGCCGTAGCAGCAGCCGGAAATCAGGCAGTTCACCCGGGCGCAGGCCAGGGTGAAGACCATGGGCACGGCAAAGACGTCAAACACCGCACCGGCTTTGCGTCTGCTCAGCCTGGCGCCCAGGGCATAGCACAGGGGCAGAAAAAACACCGCCCCGAACAGGCTCATGCTCCCTGCGGCCCGGAGGCTGCCTGCCTCCAGCACGGCAAAGAGCTTGACGCAGCCCACGCCCACCGCCACATGGACGGCTGCCAGCAACGGCACAAGGGCCGGGTGCAGCCGCAGCCGCGCGCGCTGGGAATACAGCCACCACACAGTAAACAGGAGGGCCGCCCCCAGAAGCAAAAGCAGACTGTGCTCCAGCATCCACTCCATAGGCATCCCTCCCTGTACTCGATGAATGAACTTTTCCTTTTACATTATAAAATAACGTGCTGATAATTGCAAGAGGAGAGCGGCGTATTTCTTTTCGGAATGACAAATCAATTTGTCTTGATTGCGCCTGATACGGCCATTTATCGAAGAGAACATGGCTCCGATCATACAAAACAGGGCCTCGCCCCAGTGGCAAGGCCCTGTGAATCACAAAAAAGCGTTATTTTGTCTTATTTTGACCGCAGGTGCAGCAGCCCTCACAGCTGCCGCAGCAGCCGGTACCCCTGTGCTTGGCCCGGCGGCGCAGATACACCGCCAGCGCCAGGGCCAGCGCCACAGCCGCCAGCAGAAGATAATCCACAGGCTTCATGTTACATTCCTCCCAGGGCCATGCCCAGCAGTCGCACCGCCAGGGCGGCCAGCCAGGCAATGGCGCACTGCCAGACCACCACGCTGACAGCCCAGCCCCGGCCCAGCTCCCGCCGGATAGAGGCAATGGCCGCCACGCAGGGGGTGTAGAGCAGGGAGAACACCAGCAGGGCCGCCGCAGAGAGTGGAGAGAGTGCAGTGGAAACCTGCGCGCCGAAGAGTACCTCCAGGGTGGAGACCACGCTCTCCTTGGCCATAAAGCCGGAGATCAGGGAGGTGCAGATCCGCCAGTCCCCCAGCCCCAGGGGACGGAACACCGGGGCCAGCCACCCGGCCACCATGGCAAGAATGCTGTCCTGCCCCTGGGAGACCAGGTTCAGATGCAGGTCAAAGCTCTGCAGCACCCAGACCACCACCGTGGCAATCAGAATGATGGAGAAGGCCCGCTGGAGGAAGTCCTTGGCCTTTTCCCACAAGAGCCGGGCCACGTTGCCGGGGCCGGGCAGACGGTAGTCCGGCAGCTCCATCACAAAGGGGGCTGCCTCGCCCTTGAACAGGGTGTGCTTGCCCAGCAGCGCTGCCAGGATGCCCACCAGAATGCCCAACATATACAGGCCGATCATAATCAGCGCCCGGTGATTTGGGAAAAAGGCGTTTACAAAGAAGGCGTAGATGGGCAGCTTGGCAGTGCAGCTCATAAAGGGGGTGAGCAGAATGGTCATCCGCCGGTCCCGCTCACTGGGCAGAGTGCGCGTGGCCATCACCGCGGGCACCGTGCAGCCAAAGCCCACCAGCAGCGGCACGATGCTGCGGCCCGAAAGACCGATACGCCGCAGCAGCTTGTCCATAACAAAGGCCACCCGGGCAATATAGCCGCTGTCCTCCAGCA
>DFIE01000095.1:3320-3443 GCA_002372735.1 Clostridiales bacterium UBA3705 | reverse complement strand
TGCAGCAGCACGTCGCCCAGCTCCTCGGCCAGGTGGTCGGGCTCGTCCCGGTCCATGGCCTCGCAGGCCTCCAGGGTCTCTTCGATAAAGTTGCGGCGGATGGAGCTGTGGGTCTGGGCCCGG
>DFIE01000095.1:0-3252 GCA_002372735.1 Clostridiales bacterium UBA3705 | reverse complement strand
CGCAGCCGCCGGGGGCCCGGAGCAGCCGCACCAGGCGGACCACGTCGGCAAAGTCATATTGCGCCTTGCGGGGAAAGTCCAACATCGGGCGCCCTCCTTTGGCCCCGGGGGCAGGCCCCGGTCAGCGGATTTTCAGCAGGGCGGCGATTTTGTCGCCCTTGGGCAGCAGGCTGCAGTCCTCCCTGGTGATGACCCGGAGCACCAGCACCAGGATCACATACACCACCCCGGCAGCCAGGATGGACCCGGCCACCACCAGCAGGTTGCCCAGGCCCATGCCCGCCAGCACCCGGCGGGCCAGCCAGGCCACAGCGCCCATGAGCACAGACGCCAGCATGGGCTTGACCATGGTGCGGCCGATGTGGGCCCCGTAGCCCAGGCGGCGCATGGCAAACAGGTTGAGGCAGGCGATGACAATGTAGCACAGCAGGGTGCCCATGGGTACGCCCACGATGTTGATGGCGGGGTTGCCCACCAGGAAGTAGTTGGTGATGACCTTGATGACCCCGCCCACCAGCATGTGGATGACGGGGATGGTCACGTTGCCGTGGCTTTGCATAATGCCGTTGGTGACCAGCACAATGCAGTTAAAGATGACGCACAGCCCCAGAATGGCCAGGGACGGCGCGGCGGTTTGCAGGCTCTGGGCCGTGGTGGCCCGGGCCAGCAGCTGGTAGATGGGCCCGGCCAGCACCGTCAGGCCGATGCCGCAGGGGAAGGCGATGAGGCCCATGACCCGCAGGGCGGATTCCATGATGCTGCGCTCCCGGTTTTTGTCCTTGACGGTGATCTGCTCGGTCAGGGCCGGGATGGCGGAGATCACAATGGGGGTGACGAAGGCGCAGGGCATGTTGAAAATGGTCTGGCAATAGGTGTAGATGCCCTTGAGCCGGTCGGCCTCCAGCTGGGTGAAGCCGGCGGCGGTTTTCAGCCGCCACATATAGACGATGGAGTCCAGCAGGGTGATGAGCTGCAGGCCGGCGCTGCCCAGGGTGATGGGCAGGGCGATGAGCAGCAGCTCCTTGGCGGTGGCCCGGCCGGATTTCTCCCTGCCCCGCAGGGGGCTCTCCCCCCGGGCCTTGCGGACGTTGAACCACAGGTACAGGGCGGCCAGGGCCGAGCCGATGCTGACGCCCAGAATGGCGCCGCCGGCGGCCCAGGAATGGGCAATGCTGAGCTCCGCCTCCTGGGTGGGGGTGAGGTCCTCGGGGTTGCCCACCACCAGTCCGCTGCGGCGGAACAGGGCCATGATGACCACGGCAAAGCCCAGGCCGAAGATCAGCTTGCACAGGGCCTCGATGATCTGGGACACGGAGGTGGGGGTCATATTGCTCTGCCCCTGGAAGAAGCCCCGGCTGGCGGAGGTCAGGCAGATGAACAGCACCGCAGGGCTGAGACACAGGATGGAGAACCAGGCGTTGGGCTGGCCCAGCACCCGGGCCCACAGCTTGCAGCCCAGGGCCATCAGCAGGGTGCCGGTGACGCCGATGACCAGGAACACCCGGCGGGAGACCCGGTGGATCTGGGTGATCTGCCGGTCGTTCTCCAGGGCGCTGGCCTCGGAGATCATGCGGGACATGGCCACCGGCAGGCCGGTGGTGGCGATCATCAGCAGCACGTCGTAAATCTGGTAGGCGGAGGAGAAGTAGCTGTAGCCGTCCTCGCCGATCTGCCCCTGGATGGGCATTTTGTAGAGGAATCCGATGATTTTGACGATGATGGCGGACAGGGTCAGTATGGCCGCGCCGCCCAGGAACGTCTGCTTTTTGTTGGTTTTACTCAAGCGATCCTTCCTCTCAGATATGGAATGCGTGCAGAGAATTATAACAGGGAATCCGGGTTTTGTCAATCGGAATTTCGGGGGCTCAGTCTGCAAACACCTTGCCCATGGCGTACTCCGCCAGCTCCCGGACCACGGCGTCCAGGTCGATGGTGAGATACTTGCCCCCGGCGTAGAGCATCCTGCCCCGGACCATGGTCATCAGCACGTCGCTGCCCCGGGCGGCATACACCAGGTGGGAGAGCACGTTGTGGCAGGGCATCAGGTGGGGGGCGGTGAAGTCCACCAGCACCAGGTCGGCGTCCATGCCCAGCTTGATCATGCCGCACTCTTTTTCCCGGCCCTGGGCCCGGGCCCCGCAGACCGTGGCCATCATCAGCGCCGCCTGCACCGGCAGGGCCTTGGGGTCGCCGGTTTTGGCCTTGGCCATCAGGGCGGCGGCCTTCATCTCCTCAAACAGGTCCAGGTTGTTGTTGGAGCTGGCGCCGTCGGTGCCCAGGGCCACGTTCATGCCGGCCTTGATCATGCCCAGCACGTCCGCCTGGCCCGAGGCCAGCTTCAGGTTGGACACCGGGCAGTGCACCGCGCTGACCTTGCGCCGGGCCAGCAGCTGCATATCCTCGGGCTCCAGCCAGACGCAGTGGGCCGCAATGGCCCGGGTGCCGAAGACGTTGTGGCAGTCCAGCAGCTGGGCGGGGGTGAGACCGTACTTCTCCTTGCAGGCCTCGTGCTCGGCCTTGGTTTCGGACAGGTGGACGTGCATCCCCAGGCCCTCGTTGATGGCGTACTCGCTTAAAGCGTCCCACAGGTGGTAGTTGGAGGTGTACTCCCCGTGGACGCTGGCCTCGGCCCGGATGCGGCCGTTGTCATAGCCGTCCCACTTTTCCTTGAGCTGCCGCAGCTCCACGCAGGCGGGGTAGGTCTCAAAGTCGAAGTCCTCGGAAAACAGGGTGGTGCCCCGGGCCAGATTGGCCTTGATGCCGCTCTCGGCCACGGCCTGGGCGATGTGGTCGCAGAAGTCGTACATATCCGACACCGAGGTGACCCCGAAGCGCAGGCACTCCGCAATGGAGAGCAGGGCGGCGGCCTTGACGCAGCGGCCGTCCAGCTTGGCCTCCCGGGGGAAGATGTAGTCGTTCAGCCAGGTGGACAGGTCATAGTCGTCGGCATAGCCCCGCAGCAGGCTCATGGGCAGATGGGTGTGGCAGTTGATCAGCCCGGGCATGAGCACCATGCCCTCGCCGTTGACGATCTGTTTGGGCTGCTCCTTGGGGGGCGTTTTTTCCAGATAAGAGATTTTCCCGTCGGTCACGCCCACAAAGGCGGCGTAATAGACGTGCATGGCCTCGTCCATGGTGACCACGGTGACGTTCGAAAATAAGGTATCCATGGGGCTCCTTTCGGTGAGAGAAATTTCGTACAAGGGGCGGATGTGGGCATGCCGAATACGTGTACGTCCCCTCCGCAAGGGC
>DFIE01000078.1 GCA_002372735.1 Clostridiales bacterium UBA3705 | reverse complement strand
CTGGACCCCAGCCACGTGCTGCTGGCCATCGGCCGGCCCCACGAGGTGGCCCACGGCTCCCTGCGGCTGAGCCTGAGCAAGGACACCACCGCCGAAGAGGTGGAGGAAATCATCCGGGCCACCAAAGAGGTTGTGGAATATCTGCGGAATATGTCCCCCGTCTGGCGGGACCTGGTTGCCGGCAAGCGGCAGTTTGTCATTGCCTGACATGGGTCATGCAATGACAATTGAGAATTGAGAAGTGAGAATGGATCATGGTTGTATTTGGCAGGGCACGATCTGCCAAATGAAAACGAAAAATTCTCAATGCTCCGTTTTCCGCTTTCAATTCCAAGATCACAGGGCTTCGCCCGACAGACGCATTCAGTAAAAAGGAGAATGATTATGGCACTCTATTCTGAAAAAGTGATGGACCACTTCCGCAACCCCCGCAACGTGGGCGTGATTGAGGACGCCGACGGCGTGGGCGAGGTGGGCAACGCCAAGTGCGGCGATATTATGAAGATCTACCTGAAAATCAAAGACGACATCATCGACGACGTCAAGTTTGAAACCTTCGGCTGCGGCAGCGCCATTGCCTCCAGCTCCATGGCCACTGAGCTGATCAAGGGCCAGCCGGTGTCCGAGGCGCTGAAGCTCACCAACAAGGCGGTCACCGAGGCCCTGGACGGCCTGCCCGCCCACAAGCTGCACTGCTCCGTCCTGGCCGAGGAGGCCATCAAGGCGGCCATGAAGGATTACTACGATCGCCACGGCATCGCCTACGACGAGAGCCTCTTCCCCGCTGCCCACGACTGCGAGAGCTGCGGAGTATAAGCCATGGCGGCCATGATATCCAGCCGGGGGCGCTACGCCCTGCGGGTGCTGGCGGATCTGGCGGCCCAGGATCCGGAGGGCTTTGTCCCCCTGAAGGACATCGCCGGGCGCCAGGAGATCTCCCAGAAATATCTGGAGTCCATTATGACCGCCCTGTCCAAGGGCGGCCTGGTGGAGGGGATCCACGGCAAGGGCGGCGGCTACCGGCTCAGCCGGCGGCCGGAGGAGTACACCATTGCGGAGATCCTGCGGGTGACCGAGGGCAGCCTGGCCCCGGTGGCCTGCCTGAGCGAGGGGGCAGCCCCCTGCTCCCGGTGCACCCCCTGTCCCACCCTGCCCGTCTGGGAGAAGCTGGAGCAGCTGGTCACCGACTACCTGTCCAGCGTCACCCTCCGGGACGTGATGGACAATATCGAAGCGTAACAAAGCGCCCCTGTGCCGCGGCACAGGGGCGCTTCTTGAATCATTCAGAATGAATCATGAAACATGAAGAATTGCGGGATACTCCATATCTGCGATATGGAGTATTTTTTATTCCGGCTTGGAACCCGTGTGGGGTCAGCGGAAGAGATTCAAAAAGCCGCTGAGCAGGCTGCTGCTCTGGTCCTCCTGGGCGGGGGCAGCGCTCTGGTTGGAGGTCAGGCCGGAGGTCAGGGCCCCCAACAGCAGGGAGGCGGGGTTCAAGGCGCTGCTCTGCTGGGCCGGCTGGGCCGCCTGGCCGCCGCCCAACAGGCCGCCCAACAGGCTGCCCAGGCCGCTGGACTGGGCGGGGGTCTGCTGCGCGGGGGTGGTCAGCAGCTGCAGGGGAGACGCGGCGTTCTGTACCGGCTGGGCCGCCTGGGCGGCCTGGGACTGCTGGTTGCCCAGCAGGCTCAGCAGCAGGGGGGCCACCAGGGCCAGAATCTTCACAATGGTGGAAACCGAAAGCCCGGTGGCTCTGGACAGCTCCCGGGTGGTCTCCTCCTGCCGGTCGCCCAGCACGTGGGCCAGGATCTTCTTGCCGTCCTTGGTGTCCACGTCCCGGAGGAAATCGCCCACGGCCTCGGTGTTCTTGCCGCTGTGGTCGCCCAGGGCCCTGGACAAAGAGGCGTCGCCCTCGGGGGTGGAGACGTTTTTCTTCATGCCGGCAATCAGGGTGGGGATGCCCAGGCTCAGCACCTTGGCCACCTTGGCCGGGGAGGTGCGGACCTTCTTGCTGATGGTGTCAAGGCCTTCGCCCTGGAGCAGCTGGCCGATGGATGCAATGCTCAGATTTGCCATGGTGTTACCTCCTTATGCGGCGGGTGCTTCGGTGGCGGGTGCTTCGGTGGCTTCGGGGGTCTGGGCGGCCTCGGCGCCGCCGGACTCCACATTCAGGGCCTCCAGATCCAGGCCCAGCGCCTCGGCATAGTGGCCGGCGCAGTAGGAGCAGATGGCGGTGCGGCCGGTCTCAATGGCCTCTTTGACCTCGCCGGCGTACTGGTTGGTGGAGTTGCGGATGTGGGGGCAGTCCAGGCTCAGGTGGTACTTGTGGCCGAAGGTGGTCCAGTAGACCTCGCCGGTGATGGTGCTCTCGGCCTCTTCCTTCTGCTCGGCGGAGATGGGGTTGAAGTCGGCGGAGGCCACGCCGGTGATCAGCAGGGCCACAATGGCCACGATGGTGACAATGATCTTGGACTTCTTGTCCAGGCTCTTGTCCTTAATCAGCAGCACAATCAGCGGGATAAAGCAGATGCAGCCCATAATCACGCCCAGCTCGCTGGCCAGATAGAACAGGAACTTGTTCTTCTCGCTGAAGGGCTTGATGTGGTTGGCCTTCTTCCACAGCTGGGCGCCGGCGATGGCAAAGCCCAGGTCCAGCACAATGGCCAGGATCAGGAAGGCGGTCTTGTTGAAGGGGGGATAGAAATAGTTCATCAAGGCCATGATGGCCAGACCCTCGCACACCAGAGCCAGCACCCAGCACACAATGGCGCCGATGCGGTAGGGGATGGAGCCGCGCTGGGCCGTTGCCACCTGGGTGGGCTTGGCCGCCTGGGCAGGTGCGGCTGCCTTGGCCGGCCGGGAGGCGGGCTTTTCGCCGGGTTCGATTTTACGTGCCATTTCAATTTCTCCTTTTCTTCTACAGGATAGTTCTATTATCCCGCATTCCCGCATTTTGTCAATAGGTTTCGGAAAATTCTTTTCCCGCCGTTCAGAAATTATTTACAAAATACCTATTGACATTTGGGCGGCAAGGTTGTATCATTGCATTAGCACTCAGGGGGTTCGAGTGCTAAGCACTTCCAAGGCAAGAGTGCCAATCCCCCTGAGACACCGGAAAGGGAGGTGGGCGCCGTGGAGCTGACGGCCAGACAGAAGCAGATTCTCCGTGCCATTGTAGACATTTACGTCTCCACGGCGGAGCCTGTGGGCTCCAAGGCCATTGCCGCCCTGCCGGATATGCGCTTCTCCTCCGCCACCATCCGCAACGAGATGGGGGCGCTCACCCAGATGGGCTTGCTGGAGCAGCCCCACACCTCCGCGGGGCGGGTACCGTCCCCGGCGGGCTACAGGCTGTACATTGACGAGCTGATGCAGGACTACCGCCTGAGCCTGGAAGAGACCCGGAGCCTGAATCAGGCCCTGGAGCTGAAAAGCCAGGAATTTGACCAGATGATGTCCCAGGTGGGCAAGCTGGTGTCCAAGATGACGGACCTGCCGGCCTACGCCATGGCCACCCGCCAGAGCGGGGCTGTGGCCAAGCATTTTGAGCTGGTCCAGGCGGGCCCGGGCAGCATCATCCTGGTGCTGATGCTCTCCGGCGAGGTGGTCAAGAACAAGCTGATCAAGCTGCCCGTCCGGACCCAGGAGGCAGATCTGAAGCTGCTGGGGGCGGTTTTGAACGCCTCGCTCACAGACGTGCCTGCCGAGGGCATCACCGGCGAGCTGCTGGAGAAGATCTCCCGTTCCGCCGGGGGCGCGGCGCCCCTGGTGCCCCTGGTGATGGACTTCACCCTGGAGTGTCTGCGCCAGCAGCACGGGGACGTCCATCTCACCGGCCAGATGCGGCTGCTGGGCCAGCCGGAATACAAAGACGCCGCCGACAAGGCCCAGGAGGTCTTTGAGACCCTGGACGAGGAGATGATCTCCAATCTGCCGGCGGTGCTGCCCAAGGATGGGCCGGTGCAGTTCCTGGTGGGGCCCGAAAACGTGGCCAAGGAGCTGAAGGACACCTCGGTGGTGATGATGCGCTTCGACATCGGCGAGGGCATGCAGGGCACCATCGGCGTGGTGGGACCCACCCGGATGGATTACGCCAAAATCACCGCCAAGCTCGGGTATTTTGCCGAGAATCTGGGCAGAATGTTCCAGAAGAACGGCAGCACCCCGCCGACTCTGGCGGAGGCAAACGATACAACAAAGGAATGATACGCCATGTCCAAGAAGAACAAGAACGACAAAGACAAGAAGACCGCCCGGGACAAGGAGCCTGAGATCGTGGAGATGCGTCCCGAGCCCGAGGCCGAGCCCCAGCCGGCGCCCGAAGCTAAGCCCGAGACCAAGCCCGAAGCCGAGGCCGAAGTCAAGCCCGAGGCGAAGGCCGAGCCCTCCCAGGCCGAGCAGCTGCAAAAGAAGCTGGAGGCCGAGCACGACCAGTACCTGCGTCTGGCGGCGGAGTTTGACAACTTCCGCAAGCGCAGCCGCAAGGAGAAGGAGGAGCTCTACACCGACATCAAGGCCCAGACCGTGGAAAAGTTCCTGCCGGTGTACGACAACCTGGAGCGGGCCCTGGCCAACGAAACCGCCGACGAGGCCTACAAAAAGGGCGTGGAGCTCACCATGAACGAGCTGCGCAAGATCATGAAGGGCCTTGGCGTGGAGGAGTTCGGCGAGGCGGGGGAGACCTTTGACCCCACCGCCCACAACGCCGTCATGCACATTGAGGACGACACCCTGGACGAGAACACCGTGGCCCAGGTATTCCAGCGGGGCTTCCGCATCGGCGAAAAGGTGGTCCGCTTCGCCGTGGTGAAGGTCGCAAACTGACACCCCGCAGGGGCCGGACTCGAAGCGTCACGAAGTACGCCCCGCCCATATGATATATTGTAAAACCATACACTGAATATATAGGAGGAAACAACAATGAGTAAGATTATCGGTATCGACCTTGGCACCACCAATTCCTGCGTGGCCGTGATGGAAGGCGGCGAGCCA
>DFIE01000023.1:1745-10590 GCA_002372735.1 Clostridiales bacterium UBA3705 | reverse complement strand
GCCAAGACCCTCTTTGCCACCCACTACCACGAGCTCACCGACATTGAGGGGGAGCTGGACGGGGTCAAAAATTACAACATCGCCGTGAAAAAGCGCAAGGACGACATCCTCTTCCTGCGCAAAATACTCCCCGGCCCTGCCGACGGCAGCTACGGCGTTGAGGTCGCCAAGCTGGCCGGCTTGCCCGACCGGGTGATCCGCCGGGCAAGAGACCTGCTGCGGCAGCTGGAGACCCAGGGCGCTCCCGCCCCGGCCCCTGCCCCCGCCCCGGCGGAGCCCCAGATCTCCCTGGCGGACCTGGGGGCTGGCGCCATCCGGCAGCGGCTGGAACAAATCACCGTAGAGGCCATGACCCCCATCGAGGCCATGAACGTCCTTTACGAGCTCAAGCAAATGCTATAGGAGACTGTTATGGAAGCACAGCGTCTTGCCCCTATGAAGACCTACGAAAAGGTTCTGGGCTTTGTCTACTTGCCTTTTTTCATCCTGCTCACCCAAGTGATCGTTGGCACGGTGCTGGCCCTGCTGGGCTATGACCTGGAAGCCCAGGATACCTTAGTCCGGCTGAATCTCTGGAATGACCTGGTCAATCTGGTGGCCGTGGGGCTGATCTTCTTCCGGTTTTACACCCACCAGCCCCAGCGGCTCTTTGCCCGGCCCGGCCGGACCATCGGCACGATTTTCCTGGGCTACGCCATGATCCTCGGCGGCAATATGCTCTCCGGCCTGCTCACCAGCCTGCTGGAGAGCGCCGGCATCGTCACCTCCAACGCCAACCAGGCCGCTGCCGAGGATATCATCTCCGGCGCGCCCCTGGCGGCCCTGGTGATGGTGGTGATCTCCGCCCCCATTGTGGAGGAGACCCTGGTCCGGGGCCTGGTCTTCGGCCTGCTGCACCGCAAATCCCGCTTCTGGGCCTATGCGGTCAGCATGTTCCTGTTCTCCTCTCTGCACGTCTACCAGCCCCTGCTGGGGGGTGAGCCCCTGGTCAGCGTGCTGGTCAGCTTTGTCACCTATCTGCCCATGGGCTTTGCCCTGGCTTGGGTGTACGAGCGCTGCCGCAATCTCTGGGCCTCCATCGCCCTGCATATGCTCAACAACGGCGTCGCCTTCCTGGCGGTGCTGGCCATGTCCATGCAGCTGCCGGTGTAGCCCCTGTAACCTGTTTTGGAGGTGCATTCATGCCCCATATCATTCAGCTTTCCCCCCATCTGGCCAATCTGATTGCCGCCGGTGAGGTGGTGGAGCGGCCTGCCTCTGTGGTCAAGGAGCTGGTGGAAAACGCCGTGGACGCCGGGGCCCGCACCGTCACCGTGGAGATCCAAAACGGCGGCATGACCTTCCTGCGCATCCAGGACGACGGCTGCGGCATGGAGCCCGACGAGGTGGAAACCGCCTTTCTCCGCCATGCCACCAGCAAGCTCCGCTGTAAGGAGGATCTGGAGGCCATCGGCACCCTGGGCTTCCGGGGTGAGGCCCTGGCCGCCACGGCGGCGGTGTCCCGCATCGACGTGCTGACCCGCACCGCCGGCCATCCCCTGGGGGTCCGCCTGCACCTGGAGGCCGGCAAGGTCCTCCAGCGGGAGGAGGCGGGCTGCCCCGTGGGCACCACCATCATTGTCCGGGATCTGTTTTTCAACACCCCCGCCCGGATGAAGTTTATGAAGCAGGACACTGCCGAGGGCTCTGCGGTCACCGGCGTGGTGCAAAAGCAGGCCCTGGCCCACCCGGAGATCTCCTTCCGGCTGATCCGGGACGGCCAGCTGCAGCTCTCCACCCCCGGCGACGGCGCGCTGGCCTCCGCGGTGTACACCGTGCTGGGCCGCCAGGCCGCGGGGGACATGGTCCCGGTGGAGAGCAGCTGGGAAAAGCTCTCCGTCTCCGGCTTTGTGTCCAGGCCCACGGCCACCCGGGGCAACCGCACCGGCCAGATCTTCTTTGTGAACCACCGCTATATCCGCTCCAAAACCCTCACCGCCGCCCTGGAGGAGGCCTACCGCAACCAGATCATGGTGGGCAGGTTCCCCGCCTGCGTGCTCAATCTCACCGTGCCCCTGTCCGCGGTGGACGTCAACGTCCACCCGGCCAAGACCGAGGTGAAGTTCCTGCGGGAGAAGGAGCTCTTTGACTGCGTCTATTACGGCGTGCTGGGCGCCCTGCGCAAGGCCCCCGGCCAGGTGCAGATGCAGCTGCCGGATCAGCCCGCCGCCCAGCCCAAGGCCCCCCGGCCCCAGGCCGAGCCGGCCCGGGCCCCCCGGCCTGACGCTGCCGAGCCGCCCCGGCCTGCTGCGGATGCCCGGCCCCAGCCGGCGCCCCAGCCCCGGGCCGCGGCGGAGCCCAGACCCGGCTATTTCCAGGTGATGAACGCCGAGGAATACCGCAAATACATCTCTGCGGCCAAGCCGCCTGCGCCCGCCAAGCCCCGTCCGGAGCCCTCCAAGGCCCCGCCCTTCCGCACCATGACCCGGGCCCAGTACGACGCCATGACCGCCGCCCTGAACCCCGCCCTGCTGCCCGACGCCAGCCCCGCGCTGCTCCGGGCCCTGCGGGAGCAGAACCGGCAGCAGCAGGATGAGGACGAGGCGCTGCTGCGCCAAAACGTCCATCTGCCCCGCACCGCCGCGGACCCCGAGGTCCCGCCCCTGACCACCGTCCCGCCTCCGGACCCGGAGTCTCCGCCGGCGCCCGTCCAGCAGAGCCTGCCCCTGCCCGAGACCCCGTCCTTCCGGGTGGTGGGGGAGGTGCTGAACACCTATCTGGTGGTGGAGCAGGGCACGGATATCATATTTATCGACAAGCACGCCGCCCACGAGCGCATTTTGTTTGAACAGCTCAAGGCCCGGGGGGTGGAGGTCATGGGCCAGCTGCTGCTGGAGCCCATCACCTGCAGCCTGGACCGGGAGGACGCCGCCGCTTTGCTGGCCCACCGGGAGCTGCTCTCCGGCCTGGGCTACGACCTGGACGATCTGGAGGGCGGCACCCTGCTGCTGCGCCAGATCCCTGCAGACATTCTGCCCCAGGACGCCCAGGCCACCCTGGAGGAGATTGCCGAGCATCTGCGCCGGGGCAAGCTGGACAAGGCCGATGAGCTGCGCGACGAGCTGCTGCACACCGTGGCCTGCAAGGCGGCCATCAAGGCCGGCTACATCACCTCCGACCTGGAGCGGGAGAAGCTGGCCCGGCAGGTGCTCAGCCGGGAGGACCTGAAATACTGTCCCCACGGCCGGCCCATCTGCGTGGTGCTCACCCAGCGCCAGCTGGAAAAGCAGTTCAAGCGGATCGTCTGAGCCCCAAGGAGGCATTATGAACCAAATTATCTGTGTGGCCGGCCCCACGGCCTCGGGCAAGACCGCCCTGGCGGTGGGCCTGGCCAAGGCCCTGGACGGGGAGGTCCTCTCCTGCGACTCCATGCAGGTCTACCGGGGCATGGACATCGGCACCGCCAAGCCCACCGCCGCCGAGATGGACGGGGTGGTCCACCATATGCTAAGCGTGGCCGACCCCGGGGAGGAGTTCTCGGTCAGCCGCTATGTGACCATGGCCGATGAGATCCTGCAGGACATTCTGGCCCGGGGCAAAACCGCCCTGATCACCGGGGGCACCGGCCTGTACATGGACAGCCTGGTCCAGGGCCGGGAGTTTGCCCCGCCCTCTGCCGAGCGGGCCCTGCTGGAGCAGGCGGCCCGGGAGAAGGGCATCGGCTTTGTCTACGATATGCTCCTGGATGCGGACCCCGAAACCGCCGCCCGGCTGCACCTGTCAGACCAAAAGCGGATCATCCGGGCCATGGAGGTCTTTTTGCAGACCGGGCTGCCCATCTCCTACCACAACGCCCAAACCCGGCGCAAGCCCCCCAAGTACCGACCATTCTGGCTGGCTTTGACCTATGGGGACCGGGCCGAGCTCTACCGGCGCATCGACGCCCGGGTGGATCAGATGTTTGCCCAGGGCCTGGTAGAGGAAGTGACCCGCCTGCTGCAAACCGGCATCCCTGACCGGGCCACCGCCCTGCAGGCCATCGGCTACAAGGAGATTGTCCGCGCCCTGCGGGGGGAGCTCACCCTGGACCAGGCCCGGCTGGCAATTCAGCAGGGCTCCCGCCGGTACGCCAAGCGACAGCTCACATGGCTGCGCCGCAACGATCAAATCCACTGGATCCTCCGGGACGAGACCCCGGACCCCTTGGCAGCGGCCCTGGCCCTGCTGGGGGGGAAAAAAACAACCTGAGCAGCCCTGCCGGATTTCAACTGCATCCGACAGCCCTGCCGTGCTACCATAGGGGCATCCACACAGAAAAGAGGGAATCCCAATGGCAGCTACAGAAAATTTGCAGGAACTGATTTTGAACGAGGCCCGCAGGGAGCGTCAGCTGGTCACCGTGTTTCTTATGAACGGCTTCCAGATGAAGGGCACCATCACGGGCTTTGACAGCTTTGTTGTCTGCCTGGTCAGCGAGGGCAGGCAGCAGATGATCTACAAGCACGCGATCTCCACCGTGGTGCCGGCCCATCCGGTCCGGCTCGGACCCCCGGCGGCAGGCTGAGCCCGGCACACCGGGTCCGGCCCCGGCCGGGCCCGGCGGCGGAGGTCTGAAAGGAGCGTCCGCCCATGCGTGGGGAGAAGTTTTTACGGGTCATTGTCATTGTGCTGTGCAGCGTGGTGGCAAGCTATTTTGTGTTTTCCGTGGTACGCACGCCCAACAGCGGGTATGCCACTTATAAAGCGGTGTTGTATGAAGTCGGCGATGGAATTTCCACCTCCGGCTTTGTGGTGCGTGACGAGCAGACCATCACCGGCGCCCGGGACATTGTGGTGCTCACCCGGTCAGAGGGCGAGCGGGTGGGCAAGGGCCAGAGCGTGGCCTCCACCTTCCACGACGCCGAGGCCCAGGCCCGGCAAAACCGCATCGACGCCCTGGAGGAGGAGCTGGCCCAGATGGAGTACGCCTATTCCTTCTCCGCCTCCGATGCCGAGTCCGCCACCCTGGATGCGGACATCATCCGCACCATCAACCAGATCACCGTGTACAACGAGCGCCGGGACTTTGACTTTGCCGCCGGCTCCTCCGAGCAGCTGAAGTCCTACATCCTGCGCCGGTACATCACCGCCGAGGACTCCGAAACCCTCTGGAAGCGGATCACCGACACCCGCGACCAGCTCAGCGAGCTCTACACCCTGTCCAAAACCGAGACCGGCAGCATTCTCACCGACCAGGCGGGCTATTTTTCCGGCATGGTGGACGGGTATGAGACCGTCCTGACCCTGGACTTTCTGAACAGTGCCACCCCCTCCCAGGTGGACCAGGTGCGGCCCCTGGAGGTGGGCGGAGACGTCATCGGCAAGCTGGTGCTCTCCCCCCGCTGGCGGTACCTGGCGGTGGTGGACAGCGACAGCATCCAGGGCCGGCGCACCGGCCAGCAGGTCCAGGTGAGCTTTGCCTATGACTTTTACGAGAACGTCCCCATGCGCATTGACCGCATCGGCCCGGACGAGGACGGCCGGTGTGTGATCGTCCTGTCCTCCGAGCAGTATATCCAGGACGCAGTGGTCACCCGGGTCCAGTCTGCAGACCTGATTTTTGACGACATCTCCGGCCTGCGGGTGCCCAAAACGGCCATCTACGTCCGCGACCTGGAGGACGGCAGCAAGGAAAGCGGCGTCTACGTGCTGGAGGGGGCCGAGGCCGCCTGGAAATCGGTGAATATCCTCTACGACAACGGCGAGAGTTATATTGTAGAGCTGGACAAGTCCAGCACCGACAATCTCTGGCCCGACGATGAGATCATTCTCACCAAGGAGGAGATGTTTGAAGGAAAGGTGATGTTCAATTGAGTATCCGTGAAAACGTGGCCGCCATCCGGGCGCGGATGGACGCCGCGGCCCTGGCCGCCGGCCGTGACCCGGGGCAGATCCAGCTGCTGGCCGCCACCAAGATGAACGACACCGCCGCCGTCCGCCAGGCCGTGGAGGCCGGGGTGGACTGCTGCGGGGAAAACCGGGTCCAGGAGCTGACCGAAAAGCTGCCCCAGGGGGCCTATACCGGGGTGCCCGTCCACTTCATCGGCCACCTGCAGACCAACAAGGTGAACAAGGTGGTGGGCAGGGTGGACCTGATCCAGTCTGTGGACCGGCTGCCCCTGCTGGAGGCGGTGGACAAGACCGCCCGCCGCCTGGGCATCCGCCAGGATATTTTGCTGGAGATCAACATCGGCGCCGAGCCCCAGAAGTCCGGCTTCACCCCTGCCGAGGCCAGGGCGCTGGCCGCCCGGATGGGGGAGTATCCCGGGGTTTTTCTCCGGGGACTCATGGCAATTCCTCCCATTTCCGAAAAAAAGGGCGATAATTGTAAATATTTTGAAAAAATGCAAAATCTTTATATTGACATTGCCGGGGAAAAATACGATAATGTATCCATGGTATGCCTCTCTATGGGAATGACCGACGACTTTGAAGACGCCATTGCCTGCGGCTCCACCATGATCCGTGTGGGCACCGCTATTTTCGGCGCCCGACACTACCCTACACAAGAAAAATAAAAATGAAAATAGATACAGGAGGAACCTCACCATGGGATTTATGGATGAACTCAAAAAGCTGACCAGGCCGTACAACGAGGACGACGTGGACGATTTCGATTACGGTGACGAAGAAGAGACCGAAGCACCCGCCCCGGCACCTGCCGCTGCTCCGGCCAGACGTTCTTCCTACAGCGCCCCCGCAGAACCCCGCGACACCGGCCGCCGCGCCGCTGCCAACCCCGGCCCCTCCAAGGTGGTCAATCTCAACGCCAACGCCGCCATGCAGGTCATTCTGGTCAAGCCCGACCGGTTCGATACCGTCTCCGACATTGCCGACCACCTGCTGGACAAAAAGTCCATTGTGCTGAACCTTGAATCCACCAACAAGGACGTGGCCCGCCGCCTGGTTGACTTCCTCTCCGGCTGCGCCTATGCCCTGGACGGCAAGATCAAGAAGGTTGCCATCTCCACCTACATCATCACCCCCTACAACGTCGAAATCGTGGGCGACCTGGTGGAAGAGCTGGAGAACAACGGCATCTACTTCTAACAGAAAGGAAGCTACATCATGCTTACACCGCAAGATCTCCAAGAGGTTTCCTTTGACAAGGCAACCTTCGGCGGCTATGTGATGAAGTCTGTGGACGACTTCCTTGAGCCGCTGATTGACGACTATCTCACCCTCTACAAAGAAAACGCCGTGCTCAAAAGCAAGATGCGCCTTCTGGTAGAGCGGCTGGAGGAATACCGGGCCGGCGAGGGCCAGATGAAGGCCGCCATGGACGAGACCCAGCAGAAGTGCGACGAGATGATCGCCCAGGCCCAGCGCCGCAGCGCCGAGCTGATGCGCCAGGCCGAGCAGAGCGCCCAGTACAAGAGCCGTGACCTTGACACCGCCGTCACCGGCGAGCAGGAGCGGCTGAGCCGGGCCAAGGCCGCCACTGCGGAGTTCATCACCGCCGTTGAGGCCCAGCTGGCCAAGCAGCAGAGCGCCCTGGACGCCCTGAAAAGCATGAATCTCTCCGCCGCCGCCCCGGCAGCCCCTGCCCAGGCCGGGCTGAGAAACCGCCGCGCCGCCTACGACTACGAGTCTGAGTCTGACGACGCCCGGAAGAACCGCCACCCCACCGAGGAGGAGATTGCCGCCCAGATCGAAGAGAACGTGGAAAAGGCCGTGGTCGGCATTCCCAATCCCGATCTCAGCGCCGCCACCCGGGTGATGCCCGCCCTGGATCTGGACCGCCGGACCAGCGAAAAGTTTGCGGATCTCCAGTTCGGCAAGAACTACACCCCCAACAAGTAAATCCTGCCAATGCGTTGAAGGGAACAGGCGAGCAGGCCCCTGCCCTCAGAGAGCTGCCGGTTGGTGCAAGGCAGCGGCACACCCGCCCGCAGATCCTCCCCGAGCATCCCGCCGAACCGCCTTTTGCCAGTAGACCGGGACGAGTCATGGCCGTTACCCCATGAGAAAGCGGCCGCGTGGGCTTCCCCCGCGGCAAAAAGAGTGGTACCGCAGAGGAAAACGCCCCTGTCTCTTACTGAGACAGGGACGTTTTTCTCAATTGAGAATTGAAAATGGAGAAGTGAGAGTTGAATGATTGAAGCCAAATCCTTCACTTTTTCCGTGCGCATCGTTCGGCTGTGCCGTATCCTTCGCGAGCGGAGAAGGGAGCATATTCTCTCAAACCAGCTGGAACGATCCGGCTGCAGCATCGGTGCAAACGTCGTCGAAGCAAAGCAGGGCCAGAGCCGGGCTGATTTTCTGTCTAAAAACTCCATTGCGCTGAAAGAAGCGGTGGAAACAGCCTATTGGCTCAGACTGCTTCACGAAACAGGCTATTTGTCAGATCGGGAGTTCAATTCCATCTATAAGGACTGCGACGAAATCAGACGCATTCTTGCCAGCATTGTAAAAACCACAAAAGAATCCTGATTTTCAAATGGCAATTTGAAAATCTCCTCAAATTCTCACTTCTCAATTCTCACTTCTCAATTCATACAAAAACCTTGCGAATAAGGAGCAAAATCATATGGACTACAAAACCACCATCATCACCCCCAAGACGGCCTTTCCCATGCGGGGCGGCCTGCCCCAGCGGGAGCCCGCCATGCTGGAGGGCTGGAACAAGATCGACGTCTACGCCGAGCTGCGCAAGAAGAACGCCGGCAAGCCCCGGTTTGTGCTGCACGACGGCCCTCCCTTCTCCAACGGCGACATCCACATGGGCCACGCCCTGAACAAGACCCTCAAGGACTTCATCGTCCGCTCCTATGCCATGCGGGGCTACGACACCCCCTACACCCCCGGCTGGGACAACCACGGCATG
>DFIE01000023.1:0-1681 GCA_002372735.1 Clostridiales bacterium UBA3705 | reverse complement strand
ATTGAGTCCGCCATCATCAAGAAGAACAAGCTCAACCGCAACGCCATGTCCATTCCAGACTTCCGCAACGCCTGCCAGGCCTTTGCCCAGGACTTTGTCAACCGCCAGCGGGACCAGTTTAAGCGCCTGGGCATCCTGGCGGACTGGGACCGGCCCTATCTCACCATGAACAAGTCCTTTGAGGCCGAGGAGGTCAAGGTCTTCGGCCAGATGTACCGCAAGGGCTACATCTACAAGGGACTCAAGCCCGTCTACTGGTGCCCCAAGGACGAGACCGCCCTGGCCGAGGCGGAGATCGAGTACCAGGACGACCCCTGCACCACGGTGTACGTCAAGTTCCCCCTGGCGGATGACCTGGGCAAGCTGCCCCACCTGGACCACAGCAAGCTCTTCTTTGTGATCTGGACCACCACCATCTGGACCCTGCCTGGCAACATGGGCATCTCCCTCCATCCCAGAGACAGCTACGCCATCGTCCAGGCTCCCAACGGGGAGTGCTACGTCCTGGCCGAGGCCCTGGCGGAAAAGGTGATGAAGGTGGCGGGCTTTGACACCTGGCAGATCCTGGAGACCCATCCCGGCAGCTTCTTTGAGAATATGCTGGCCCACCATCCCTTCCTGGCAAAGACCTCCCGGCTGCTGAACGCCGAGTACGTCACCATGGACTCCGGTACCGGCTGCGTCCACACTGCCCCCGGCTTTGGCGCCGACGACTACCAGACCTGTATGCGCTACGGCATGGACCTGGTGGTGCCCGTGGACGACCGGGGCCGCCACACCGACTACGCCGGCAAGTACGCCGGCCTGAAAACCGAGGAATCCAACCCCATCATTCTCGCGGACATGAAGGAAAGTGGTATGCTCCTGGCCAGCGAGAACATTGTCCACTCCTATCCCCACTGCTGGCGCTGCAAGAGCCCCATCATCTTCCGGGCCACCCCCCAGTGGTTCTGCTCGGTGGAGTCCTTCAAGGACGAGGCCGTGGCCGCCTGCGAGGGCATCCGCTGGCTGCCCGCCTGGGGCCAGGACCGGATGGTCAGCATGATCCGGGAGCGGGCCGACTGGTGCATCTCCCGGCAGCGGCGCTGGGGTCTGCCCATCCCGGTGTTCTACTGCAAGAGCTGCCACAAGCCTGTGTGCACCGACGAGACCATTGACCGGGTGTCCCGGCTCTTTGGGGCGCACGGCTCCAACTACTGGTTTGAGCATGACGCCATGGAGCTGATCCCCCAGGGCTTCACCTGCCCCCACTGCGGCGGCACCGACTTTGACAAGGAAACCGACACCCTGGACGGCTGGTTTGACTCCGGCTCCTCCCACATCGCCTCTCTGCGGCAGGACGACGCGGCCAACTGGCCTGCGGACGTGTATCTGGAGGGCGCGGATCAGTACCGGGGCTGGTTCCAGTCCAGCCTGCTGACCTCTGTGGGCGCCCTGGGCCAGGGCGCGCCCTTCAAGGCCTGCCTGACCCACGGCTGGACCGTGGACGGCGAGGGCCGCGCCATGCACAAGAGCCTGGGCAACGGCATCGCCCCCAGCGAGATCATCAAGGACTTCGGCGCGGACCTGCTCCGCCTGTGGGCCGCCAGCGCGGACTACCACGCGGACGTGCGCTGCTCCAAGGAGATCTTCAAGCAGCTCAGCCAGAACTATCTCAAGTTCCGCAACACCGCCCGCTACT
>DFIE01000066.1 GCA_002372735.1 Clostridiales bacterium UBA3705 | reverse complement strand
TCCGCCAGGCAGTGTATGTGTCCGTCAACGGCGAGCTGGGGGCGGTGTTCGCGGTGAAGTACGAGCCCGCCGATGGCGTGCGCCGGGGGCTGACCGCCATTGCCCGGAACCGGCACTTCCAGACCATTCTGGTCACCCGGACCTTCCTGGGCACCCCCCGGTTCCTGAAATCCAAGTTCGGCATCCCCACCAACGGGCTCAACTATCCCCCCACCAAGGAGCGGCTGCGCCTGTCTGAGCGGAAGCTGAAAAAGAGCCACCAGGGCGCCCTGCTCACCGAGGACAGCTTTGTGGGCTTTGCCGAGTCCGCCGCCGGCGGCCGGGTGCTGCGCTCGGCCACCCTGCTGGCCGCGGCCCTGGCGGTGCTGGGCGGTCTGGCCGGCCTGGTGCTGATGGCCATCCTGGCGGCCCTGCCCGCCTATGAGACCGCCACGGCAGTCAATGTGCTGCTGTATCTGGCCGTGTGGCTGGTGCCCACCCTGCTGATTACCAGTTGGCCCAGGCATTATTGAGCCCGGTCACCGCTATTTCAAAAAATAATTCTGCAAATCTCATAATTTGCATTGCAATTGTCCGGAATCTTGTATATAATAGTTTTAATTGTGGCGTAAACGGCGTTTGGGCCGCGACGAAAGGAGAAAACAAAACATGTATACTGCGAAGGATATCCGCAACGTAGCACTGCTGGGTCACGGCGGCGACGGCAAGTCCGCCCTGTGTGAGAGCATGCTCTTTACCACCAAGGTGATCACCCGTCTGGGCAGACGCGCCGACGGAACCACCGTCTCCGACTTTGACGACGAGGAGAAGAAGAGACAGTATTCCATCAAGACCTCTGTGATCCCTGTGGAATACAACAAGACCAAGCTGAACATCCTGGACAACCCCGGCTACTTCGACTTTGCCGGTGAGGTGGTGCAGTCCCTGCGCGTGGCCGACTCCGGCGTCATCGTGCTGACTGCCAAGTCCGGCATTGCCGTGGGCACCGAGAAGGGCTGGAAGGCCCTGGCCGACCGGGAGCTGCCCGCCATGTTCTACGTGTCCAAGCTGGACGAGGAGCATGCCAACTTCTTCGGCACCCTGCAGAGCCTGCGGGATACCTTCGGCGCCTCTGTCATCCCCTTCACCTTCCCCATCCTGAACGGCGAGCAGCCCGTGGGCGTGGTGGATCTCATCGAGAAGAAGGCCTATGACGCCGCCGGCAAGGAGATTGCCCTGCCCGCCGACGCCGAGGACCGCATCGAAGAGTATATGATGGAACTCAACGAGCAGGTCGCCGAGACCGACGAGGCGCTCATGGAGAAGTTCTTCATGGAAGAGCCCTTCACCCCCGAAGAGCTGACCAAGGGCATCAAGGACGGCATTGCCACCCGCACCATCACCCCCGTGTTCTGCGGCTGCAACACCACCGGCCTAGGCGTGAACGCCCTGATGGCCAACCTGGTCAAGTACGCCCCCTCCCCCCTGGAGGGCAAGCCCATGGTCACCGTGGACGAGGACGGCAACGAGGGCGAGCTGAAGCTGGATCCCGCCGGCAGCCCCATGGCCTTTGTGTTTAACACCATGTCCGACCAGTACGGCAAGAACTCCTACTTCAAGGTCATCTCCGGCGACATCGAGGACACCCTCACCGTGGTCAACAGCCGCACCGGCACCAACGAGAAGCTGGGCAACACCTTCTTCCCCCGGGGCAAGGACAACACCAAGACCGCCAAGGTCTGCTGCGGCGACATCGGCGTGTTCACCAAGCTGGCCTCCGTCCGCACCGGCGACACCCTGGGTCTGGCCGGCAAGGTGGTCAACCTGAAGCCCATGGAGTACGACGAGCCCTGCTACCGCATGGCCATCTACGCCAAGACCAAGGGCCAGGAGGACAAGGTCGCCGCCGGCCTGGCGAAGCTGAACGAAGAGGACGCCTCCTTCACCTACGGCAACGACCCCGAGACCAAGGAAATGATCATCGCCGGCGTGTGCGACATTCACCTGAGCGTGATCATCGCCAAGCTGGCCTCCAAGTATAAGGTCGAGGCCGAGCTCCGGCCCGCCAAGATTGCCTACCGCGAGACCATCAAGCGGAAGGTAGAGCAGCACGGCCGCCACAAGAAGCAGTCCGGCGGTCACGGCCAGTTCGGCGACGTCTACATCCGCTTTGAGCATCAGGACGAGCAGGATGATATGATCTTTGTGGACGAGACCGTGGGCGGCTGCGTGCCCAAGAACTTCATCCCCTCCGTGGAAAAGGGCCTGCGCAACTGCGTCACCAAGGGCGTGCTGGCCGGCTACCCCGTGGTAAACCTGAAGGCTACCCTGTACTTCGGCTCCTCCCACCCTGTGGACTCCTCCGATATGGCATTCCAGACCGCTGCCGGCATCGCCTACAAGGAAGGCCTGCCCCAGGCCGGCCCCACCATCCTGGAGCCCATTGCTGAGCTGAAGGTCTTTGTGCCCGACACCTACACCGGCGACGTCATCGGCGACCTGAACAAGCGCCGCGGCCGCGTGATGGGTATGGGCGGCGGCGTCATTGAGGCTGAGGTGCCCATCGGCGAGATGAGCTCCTACGCCATCGACCTGCGGTCTATGACCCAGGGCCGCGGCTCCTACAGCATGAAGTTCGTCCGCTACGAGGAAGTCCCCCAGATGAACCAGGCCAAGATCATCGAGGACGCCAAGGAAGAGGAAGACTGATTCCCCCTTATACTAGAATGCAATAAAACCATTTATAATGGTTTTATTCGTCGAACACGGAAAGTGTTCGACGCTCCGCATGAAATGCGGAGGCATTCGTACGTACAATAGCTGAACATGCCAAGCCCACTTGGCTTGGCATCTGCGGCGTTCGCCGCAGGCAATAAAACGATTCAATCGTTTTATTGCAGTTCAGTATTATCACACACCAACCCCCCGCTGCCTGAGGGCAGCGGGGGGTTTTGTCTGCCCCCGGGGATACAAAGCCCCCCTGCGGCAGCTGCCGCAGGGGGGGCGGGATTATGCCTGGTCTACCTCAAAGGGCTGGGTCCGGTCCTCCGGGGCAGCGAGCTTGCCGCCCAGGGCCCCGATCAGCAGAGACTTGATGTCAATGCCCATGCCCGAGGCAAAGCCCTCGGTGATCTGGGTGGTGGAGCCCACGATGTCGGAAATCAGCTTGGCGGAGTTGCCCTCGCCGTACATGGTGATCCGGTCCACCTTGCTTAGGGGCTCGGCCACGTTTTTGGCAATCTCGGGCAGGGCGTTCATGACCATCTCGATCACGGCGGCCTCGCCGTACTTCTTCATGGCCTCGGCCTTCTTGTCAATGCCCTCGGCCTCGGCCACGGCCTTGGCCCGGATGGCGGCGGCCTCCGCCTCGCCCACGGCCTTGATGCCCTCGGCCTCCTGCTCCTTGGCGTACTTCACCGCGTCTGCGGCCACCTTTTGGGCGGCGGCGGCCTGCTCCTGCTCGTACCGGCGGGCCTCGGCGTCCTTCTGCCGGCGGAAGAGATCGGCCTCGGCCTCCTGCTTCTGCCGGTAGAGCTCGGCGTCCGCCTTGGCGCGGATTTCGGCGTCCAGGGTCTGCTTGGTGACCTCCACGTTCTGCTTCTTCAGCTCGGCGTCACGCTCGGCCTTGGCGATCTGGGCGTTGACGGTGGCGGTCTGGATGGACTTCTGCTGCTCCTGCTTCTGGATCTCGTAGGCGGCGTCGGCCTCGGCCTTCTTGGTGTCGGCCTCCACCTTCAGCTCGGCCTGGCGGATGGCCAGCTCGTTCTGCCGCTGGGCGATGACGGTGTCGGCCTCCACCCGGGCGTCGTTGGCGGCCTTGTCCGCCTGGGCCTTGGCAATGGCCACGTCCCGGTCCGCCTGGGCCTTGGCAATGGCCGCGTTCTTCTTGATGAGAGAGGTGTTGTCCGCACCCAGGTCGCGGATCAGGCCGTTTTCGTCGGTGACGTTCTGGATGTTGCAGGACAGAATCTCAATGCCCAGCTTGTCCATGTCCCGGGCGGCCTTCATCATCACCTGGTCGGAGAAGGAATCCCGGTCGGTGTTGATGTCCTTCAGGGACAGGGTGCCGATGATTTCACGCATATTGCCCTGGAGGGTATCCTGCAGCTCGGCGGCGATGCGCTCGGGCCGCATATTCAAAAAGTTCTTGGCGGCCAGCTTGATGCCCTCGGGGTTGGGGGTGATGCGGACCTTGGCCACGGCGTCCACGTTGACGTTGATGAAATCGTTGGTGGGGACGGACTGCTCGGTCTTGATGTCCACGGTCATCTGGCCCAGGTACAGCTTGTCCATCCGCTCAAAGAACGGGACCTTGATGCCGGCCCGGCCCACCAGGATCCGGCCTTCACGCTTCATGCCGGAGATGATGTAGGCCTGGTCGGGCGGGGCCTTGACGTAGCCGGTGGCCAGGATGATGATCAAAACCACCGCCAGAATGACAAAGGGGAGAAAGGGCAGCAGCCCGGCGAGATCCACTGCGACAAATGCAAACATGGGGATACCTCCTTTTGTGTGTATGACAGGGCGGATACGGACGGGGACATTGCTCCAAAAGAAAAGGCCCATGCGCAGACCCCAGTGGCCTGAACATGAGTCTCGTTTTTCAAGGTGGGCCGGCTGCATGCAGCGTGTTGACGGCGCCATCTCCCCGGTGGGGGGAACTACTCCCTCAAGAGCAATATTCCTTTGTGGTTTCCTTATAGCATATTTTCCGGCCCCTGTCAAGGGGGTTCGACAAAATATTTCCGCACCCGGCGGGGCGCTGCGGCATACACTGGAGGGAAAGGTGGTGATTCCATGGACCTGGAAACCCAACGGGCGGTGCTGGATCGGGTGTACGGCCGGGAGCCTGCGGCCCCCCGGGCCCTGGTGCCGGCGCAGCTGGAGAATCTGGTGCAGGCCCAGCAGGCCGTGGGGGTGGGGCTGCGGGCCCTGGCGGGGGATCTGCGGGGCCGGGAGCGGCAGCTAGCGCTGCGTCTGGCGGCCCGGTGCGACAGCCGGGTGCGGAAGCTGGAGACCCTGTATTATCTGCAGACCGGCAGACGGCTGCAGCTGCGCCCCCCGGCCCCCGCCCCCGGGCAGGAGACCGCCGGGCAGCTGCGGACCCTGTGTCTGGCCCTGGAGGAGGCAGGCAGAGAAGCCCGGCGTCTGGCCGGACAGATGGAGGACGCCCGGGGCCGGCTGGAGCAGCTGGGGGCGGAGTGCGCCCGCCACGCAGACCTGCTGCAGACCCTGCTGCGGGACGTGCTGGCCCGCTGTTCCCACCGGGGCGGCGGGATACGCACACGCCCGTAGGG
>DFIE01000174.1:1984-3822 GCA_002372735.1 Clostridiales bacterium UBA3705 | reverse complement strand
GATCTCGTCCAGGATCAGCAGGCTGCGGGGGGTGGCGTTTTTCAGGATCTCGGCCACCTCGGTCATCTCAACCATAAAGGTGGACTGGCCCGCCGCCAGGTCGTCGGAGGCGCCGATGCGGGTGAAGATCTGGTCCACCACGCCGATCCGGGCCGCCTTGGCCGGCACATAGCAGCCCATCTGGGCCATGAGCACAATGAGGGCCACCTGGCGCATATAGGTGGACTTGCCCGCCATGTTGGGGCCGGTGATAATGGCCACCCGGTGGTCTGTGGTGTTGAGATGGGCGTCGTTGGGCACAAAGAGACTGTTTTTCAGCACCTGCTCCACCACGGGGTGGCGGCCGTCGGTGATGGCAATCTCTCCGCTCAGGTCCACCTCGGGCCGGCAGTAGCCGTTTTGCACCGCCAGCTGGGCAAAGCAGCTGAGCACGTCGGCCTGGGCAATGGCCCGGGAGGTCTGCTGCACCCGGGGGGCGTTGTCCGCCAGGAAGCGGCGCAGATCGGAAAACAGCTCGTATTCCAGGGCGTTGACCCGGTCCTTGGCGGTGAGGATGGTGTTTTCCAGGTCCTTGAGCTCCTGGGTGATGTAGCGCTCGCCGTTGACCAGGGTCTGCTTGCGGATATAGGTGTCCGGCACCAGGTCCACCTGGCCCTTGGCAACCTCGATATAATACCCGAAGACCCGGTTGTAGCCCACCCGGAGATTCTTGATGCCGGTTTTTTCCTTTTCACGGGTCTCAATGCCGGAGAGCATCCCCTTGCCCCCGGACATGATATCCCGCAGGCGGTCGATCTCCTGGTTGTAGCCCGGGCGGATGAGTCCGCCCTCCCGCAGGGAGAAGGGGGGATCGTCGGCAATGGCCTTGTCAATCTCATGGCGCAGGTCGTTCAGGGGGTCCAGCTGCCGGACGATCTGGCCCAGCAGGGTGCCGGAGAAGGGGGTGAGCACATCCCGCAGCCGGGGCAGCTCACGGCAGCCCTGGCTGAGCTGGACCAGGTCACGGGCGTTGGCCGCGCCGGTGACGATGCGGGCCATGACCCGCTCCAGGTCGGTGACGGATTTCAGCGCCTCCAGCAGCTCCTGCCGGGGCAGGGTGGCCTCCTTCAGCTCTTCTACGGCGGACAGGCGCTTGTTGATCTCTCCGGGGTGCAGAAGGGGCTTTTCCAGCCAGGCGCGGAGCATCCGGGAGCCCATGGGGGTTTTGGTCTTGTCCAGTACCCAGAGCAGGCTGCCCTTTTTGTCCTTGGTGCGCAGGGTCTGGGTCAGCTCCAGATTCCGGCGGGCGTTCAGATCCATCTCCATAAACCGGCCGGAGAGATAGTACTCCAGGGTGCGGATGTGGCTGAGCTCCGCCTTTTGCAGGCTTTTCAGGGTCTGCAGCAGGCTGCCCACCGCCAGGATCACCGCCTGGGGCAGCGGGGGCAGGTCTGCAAACTGGGCCATGACCGTGCGCAGACAGGCTTCGGGCTCCAGCACAGGGGGCTCGGCGCCGTTGACCGCGCAGCCCAGCCGCTCCCGGACCAGGCCGTCCCACAGGGTCACGTCCTCCCCTGCCGGCACCAGCAGTTCCCGGGGCATAAAGCGGCCCAGCTCGTTCAGGGCCTTGTCCTGGGCGTCGGCGCCGGTGCAGAGGGTGGCGCTGGCCTCGCCGGTGGAGATGTCGCACAGGGCCAGACCCAGGCCCTCGGGCCCGGGGATCAGGGCGGCGTAGTAGTTGTTGCAGCCCTCCTCCAGCATGGAGCTCTCCACCACGGTGCCGGGGGTGACCACGCGGATGATGTCCCGCTTCACCAGGCCCTTGGCCAGGGCGGGGTCCTCCATCTGCTCGCAGATGG
>DFIE01000174.1:0-1931 GCA_002372735.1 Clostridiales bacterium UBA3705 | reverse complement strand
AGATGGCCACCTTGTAGCCCTTGGCCACCAGCCGGGCGATGTAGGCCTCGGCGGAGTGATAGGGCACGCCGCACATGGGGGTCTGGTCCTCGTCGGCCTTGCCCCGGTCACGGGTGGTCAGGGTGAGATCCAGCTCCTTGGAGGCGGTTTTGGCGTCGTCGGCGAACATCTCATAAAAATCCCCCAGGCGGAAAAACAGAAGACAGTCCGGGTTCTGCCGGTGGATTTCCTGGTATTGTCGCATCATTGGGGTGAGTTCGGGCATGGTTTTCCCTCCATTAGAGTGTGGCCCGCCCGATCCGCGGCCGGGCGGTGCGGGCAGATTGCCCGCGCTACAGCGCGACCTGCCCAATCAATGACCAGGTGGTGCTGTCGGTAATCGTGACTTGGAGAAACTGCCCGATCAGGGCGTCCTCCCCGTCCAGGCGGACCAGACGGCCCCCCTCGGTGCGGGCGGTGAGCTTGTCGCCGTCCTTGCCGTCCACCAGGACCCGGAGGGTCTTGCCCACGTAGGCCCGGTGCTTGGACTCGGAGATCTCGTTCTGCAGGGCCACCAGCCGGTCAAAGCGGCGGTTCTTCTCCGCCTTGGGGGTGGGGTCCTCCATCCTGGCCGCGGGGGTGCCGGGCCGGGGGGAGAAGATAAAGGTAAACAGGGCGTCAAAGCCCACGGTCTGGATGAGGCGAAGGGTGTCTTCAAACTCCGCCTCGGTCTCCCCGGGGAAGCCCACGATGACGTCGGAGGTGAAGACGATGTCCGGCATCAGGCGGCGGCCGTATTCGATGAGGGACAGATACCGGGCCACGTCATAGTGCCGGTTCATGGCCTTGAGCACCCGGTCGTTGCCGGACTGGAAGGGCAGGTGGAACTGCTTGGCGATTTTAGGGTAGGCCGCCATGGTGTCAAAGAGCTTTTCGGAGGCGTCCCGGGGATGGGAGGTCATAAACCGCAGCAAAAAGTCTCCGGGCAGCTGGGCGATGGCGGCAAGCAGATCGGCAAAGTCCATGGGCTCGGCCAGGTCCTTGCCATAGGAGTTGACGTTCTGGCCCAGAAGGGTGATGTCTTTGTAGCCCCGGGCGATGAGATCCCGGCACTCGGCAATCACGTCCTGGGGCAGGCGGCTGCGCTCCCGGCCGCGGACGTAGGGCACAATGCAGTAGGAGCAGAAGTTGTTGCAGCCGTACATGATGGACACCCAGGCCTTCAGCCCGCTTTGCCGCACTACGGGCAGGCCCTCGGCAATGACGCCGGCGGAGTCCTCGGTGGCGGTGACCTTGCGGTGGCGGATCAGCACCCGGTACAGGTGCTCGGGCAGCTGCCACAGGTGGTGGGGAGAGAACACCCCGTCCACGTGGGTGTAGCTGGTGCGCATCCGCTGGGCCACCTGGGGCTGGCCCATCATGCAGCCGCAGACAAAGATCTTTTGCCCCGGGTGGCGGCGCTTGGTGTGTACCAGGGCCCCCACGTTGCCGAACACCCGTTGCTCGGCGTGCTCCCGGATGGCGCAGGTGTTGATAATCACCAGGTCGGCCCCCTCGGCGGTGTCGGTGAGGCCGTAGCCGCAGCGGGCCAGGATGCCCCGGATCTGTTCGGAGTCGGCCTCGTTCTGCTGGCAGCCGTAGGTGTCTACAAAGGCCACGGGGGTCTTGCCCTGGGCGGCCCAGAAATCCTTGATGTAGGCGCTGATCTCCTCCTGCCGGCGCAGCTCCTCCGGCGCAATGCGGGTGGTTTTGGTTTCCATGTGTGCTTCCTCCGGGAAAATAATACTGAACTGCAATAAAACGATTGAATCGTTTTATTGCCTGCGGCGAACGCCGCAGATGCCAAGCCAAGTGGGCTTGGCATGTTCAGCTATTGTACGTACGAATGCCTCCGCATTTCATGCGGAGCGTCGAACACTTTCCGTGTTCGACGAATAAAACCATTATAAATG
>DFIE01000171.1:3448-3662 GCA_002372735.1 Clostridiales bacterium UBA3705 | reverse complement strand
GCATGAGCGTTCCCTACAGGGCGTGTGCGCATGATGTCACCCCGGTGGAACGGGCAACCTTGGCACTCTTCCGTAGCGGCCGATTATCAATCGGCCACAAAAGGTCCCCCACACCACCTGGGTGACGGGAAACGCATACACCTTCCCGTTACAAATCTCGTAAAAACGGAACCCCCTGCAAGATTCCTGCCGCGGTATGGCCGCTCAATGAGCG
>DFIE01000171.1:0-3348 GCA_002372735.1 Clostridiales bacterium UBA3705 | reverse complement strand
AAATGTTTTCAAATGGCAATTTGAAAACTCCACCATTTTCAATTTTCAATTCTCAATTTTCAATTTCTCCCCCCGGCCGGCCAGGGCAGCAGCTTTACGGTGAGGCTGAAAAAAATATGATCCAACAAAATCAAAGGAGCTGCCAAATTCGGGTTTGGCAGCCCCTTTTGTTCTACGACAGGACGGTGCAGGCCTCCACCAGGGGGGCGATGCCCTGCAGGGCCCGGGCGGCGGCCGCCGCCCGGTCAGCATCGGCAAACAGACCGAAGATCACAGACCCCGTGCCCGTCAGGCTGGCCCCCAGGGCCCCCTGGTCCAGCAGGGCCCGGCGGATCTGCTCCACCTGGGGGAACCGGGCCGCCGCCACCGGCTGGAAGGCGTTGGCCAGCAGCCGGCCCACGGCAGGCAGGTCCCCCTGCCCCAGGGCCCGGCACATGGCCGGGGTGTCCGGCCGGAGCTGCACCCCCTCTTGGTCCAGCTGCCGGAACAGCGCCGGGGTGGAGAGGGAGAACTCCGGCTTTACCAGCACAATGCCCGTCTGCGCCGGCAGGTCGGGCAGCCGCTGCAGCACCTCTCCCCGGCCCCGGGCCAGGGCGGTGCCCCCAAAGAGGCAGTAGGGCACGTCGCTGCCCACCGCCAGCCCCAGCTCTCGCAGCCGGGACGCAGAGCAGCAGCCGTAGTGCCGGTTCAGCAGCTGCAGCACCGCCGCGGCGTCGGCGCTGCCCCCGGCCATCCCCGCCTGGGCGGGGATGCGCTTGTAAATATCGATGCGCACCCCGTCGGGGCGGAGGCCAAAGGTGTCAAGGTACAGCCTGGCCGCCTTCCAGCACAGATTCTCCGGCCCCGTGGGGATGCCCGGGTCGCTGCAGGTCAGCTCCCAGGGCCGGCCGGTGTCCAGGTATATGCACACCCTGTCGTGGAGACTCACCGACACCATGACCATCTCCAGCTCGTGGTAGCCGTCGGGCCGCCTGGACAGCACGTCCAGGGTCAGGTTCAGCTTGCCCGGGGCCCGGGCGCACAGGGGGCTCATTTGATTTTGCGCCCTTCCAGATAGTAGCGCTTCTCCCGGGCGTGGCCCATGGAGAAGGTCTTCCGGGGCAGGATGCCGTCGGCAATCACCCCGCGGAAGAGCTGGCTCTTTTCCATGGCGGGCAGCAGGAAGCCGATGGCCCGGTCCTGCCTGGCCAGGTCGATGAGGGCGTCGTCGTCGTGGATGTAGTCGATCTCCCCCTCATGGGTCTTGAGATACCCGTCCAGGAAGGTCTGCAGGGCGCCCACGGCCAGCTGGCTCTTGGCCCGGTCCAGATACAGGGTGCCGGACCTGTCGCCGATGAACCACTTGACGGGGAAGCCCCCCTCGGCGCACCAGGTGTCCGCCAGGGTCTGCAGCAGGGCCTCGGGATCGGTCTTGGTGATGATGCGGTGGATGGGCTCAAAGACCTGGGCGGGGTCGTGGATGTTCTCCAGCTCCACCAGGGCGAAGCGGGCGGGATGGTTGCTGAGATCCACCCCGGGATTTTGGGCCTTCAGCTCCTCATAGCAGCTCTTGGCGGTGGCCAGGCTGTGGTTGCCGTCGCCCACGGCAAAGACCATGGGCACCCCGGGCAGACCCTGATACTTCTCGCCCACGTGGGCGGTGTAGTCGGCAAGCCTTGCCTCAAAGGCGTCCACCTCGGCCCCCTGGACCAGCCAGCCGGTGATGTGGCCGCCGCCCTCCATCAGGTCAAAGTCGTAGAGCTTTTTCAGGCTGTCCTTCCTGGCGGCGATGGGCTCAATGAGGACCTTGTCGTGGTCGTCGGCCAGCATGAGGATATGGGGCAGCTCGATGGGGGCGTCCCGGCGGACCCGCTGGCGGGGCGGGATGCGCTCCACCACGGTTTTCTCGGTGGCCCGGATGGCGGAGACCGAGCCGGGGGCGTAGTCATAGGCGTCCAGATCCACCATGCCCACCAGGCCCAGGCGGAGGCTGCCGTTTTCCAGGGTGCGCTCCACCAGCACCAGGCTGTGGGGATAGCAGGTAAAGACATCATTTTGCAGGTACTCGGCCATGGTTTGGTTGATCTGCCGGGTGTGCTCGGCCTCCAGGGGGGTGCCCAGCTCGGCCTCGGGCAGGATCAGATGGATGGTGGAGGGGCTGCCCTGGGCGTTTTGGCGCACCCGCTCCCAGTAGCCCTGGTCAGAGGTGAACTGGTCGCAGGCGATCACCGCCCATTTCTCCATGGCGGTGACGTTGGGCAGCAGAATATCGGCGGGTAAGAAAGCGTTCATAGTCTGTACCTCGTTTCGTAGAGTAACTGGCGGCATGGCCGCTATGATCAATTATACCAAAGAACCCCGGATATTTCAACCGGGATTTGGAAAGATTTACAAACAGGCGCAAAAAGGGCGGGCCGCAGATGCGGTCCGCCTTTGTTGCGGGGCAGGCTCAGCTCTTGAGATACCGCTCGGTCAGCGCCAGCTGCTCGGGGGTGTTGACGCCCAGGATCTGCTCGTTGAGGGCGGCGGTGTACACGGCCACCCGCTTGCCGTCGCCCCGGAGGATGGCGGGCACGTCGGTGAGATAGTATTCCTTTTGGGCGTTGTGGTTCTGCAGCCGGTCCAGGGCGCCCAGCAGGCTCTGGCAGTCAAAGGCGTAGATGCCCACGTTGAGCTCCCGGATGGCCTTCTGCTCAGGGGTGCAGTCCCGATCCTCCACAATGCGGAGGAAGTCGCCGTTCTCGTCCCGGAGGACCCGGCCGTAGGGCAGGTACTCCTCGCAGGTGCCGGAGAGCATGGTGCAGCAGGCGCCGGTGCGGGCGTGGAAGTCCAGCAGGCCCTGGTAGATCTCTTTTTTCAGCAGGGGCATATCGCCGTAGCAGACCAGCACGGTGCCGTCAAAGTGCTCCAGGTGCTCCCGGGCGCACATCACGGCGTGGCCGGTGCCCAGCTGGGGATCCTGCACGGCGTTGGGATAGGCGGGGAAGGCGTCAAACACCAGCTGGCGCATATAGCCCCCCACCAGGATGGTATCCTCCACGGGGATAAAATCCAGGGCCTTGAGCACATAGTACAGCAGGGGCTTGCCGCAGGCCTGCCGCAGCACCTTGGGCAGCTGATTGGTTTCAGACATCATTCTGGTGCCCTTGCCGGCAGCCAGAACGACAGCTTTCGTAGACATACGATTCACTCCTGTGCCGATTGGCGGAAGATTCTTTGCGCGTTTTGCACAACATATGCATTATATACGATTTTTTCGCAAAAAGCAACAGGATTTTCACCATTTCCCGGCAGGGGAGGGGCGTCATTCGTCACCAGCCCATACCACCGGGGTTACGGGATACGTACACGCTGCCCCCGTAGGGGCGG
>DFIE01000130.1:265-3182 GCA_002372735.1 Clostridiales bacterium UBA3705 | reverse complement strand
AATTCCTGCCGGAACAGATGAAAGGGATGAAAGGTTTCTATGGGAGTGCAGTATCAGTCCGCCCAGCGCAGACTGCGGCCCACGGCCTTGTTCCAGCCCTTGAACTGCTCCTTGCGCCAGGTCTCGTCCCGCTGGGGACGGAAGGTGGAATCGCAGTGCCAGAGCCTGCGGATCTCGTCCTGGTCCTTCCACACCCCGGTGGCCAGGCCGGCCAGGTAGGCCGCGCCCAGGGCGGTGGTCTCGCGGATCATGGGCCGGCGGACCTGCTTGCCCAGGATGTCCGCCTGGAACTGCATGAGGAACTTGTCCCGGCTGGCGCCGCCGTCCACCTTCAGCTCGTTCAAAGAGGCGCCGGTGTCCATCTCCATGGCCAGCACCAGGTCGGCGCTCTGGAAGGCGATGGACTCCTGGGCGGCCCGGATGATATGCTCGGGCTTGGTGCCCCGGGTGATGCCCACAATGGTGCCCCGGGCGTACATATCCCAGTAGGGCGCGCCAAGGCCCGTAAAGGCCGGCACAAAGTAGACCCCCTCGGTGGAATCCACCTTCTGGGCAAAATACTCTGCATCCGGGGCCTCCCGGATAAAGCGCATCTGGTCCCGCAGCCACTGGATCACCGCGCCGCCCACAAAGACGGAGCCCTCCAGGGCATACTGCACCTTGCCGTTCAGGCCCACGGCAATGGTGGTGACCAGGCCGTGCTTGCTCTCGCAGGCCTCGTCGCCGGTGTTCATCAACAGGAAGCAGCCGGTGCCGTAGGTGTTTTTCGCGTCGCCCTTTTCAAAGCAGCCCTGGCCGAACAGGGCAGCCTGCTGGTCGCCGGCAATGCCGGCAATGGGCACGTCCACACCCTGGATGTTGCAGGTGCCGTACACGTGGCTGGATTCGCAGACCTGGGGCAGCATGGAGGCGGGAATGCCCAGCTCCTGCAGCAGGCGCTCGTCCCAGCAGAGCTTGTGGATGTCATAGAGCATGGTGCGGGAGGCGTTGGTGTAGTCGGTGGCGTGGACCTTGCCGCCGGTGAGCTTCCACAGCAGCCAGGTATCCACGGTGCCGAAGAGCAGGTCGCCCCGCTCCGCCTTCTCCCGGGCCCCGTCTACGTTGTCCAGGATCCACTTGATCTTGGTGGCGGAGAAGTAGGCGTCCAGCACCAGGCCGGTGGTCTGCTTGATGTAGTCCTTCAGCCCCCGGCGCTCCAGCTCGTCGCAGATGGGCGCGGTGCGGCGGCACTGCCAGACAATGGCGTTGTACACCGGCCGACCGGTGTGCCGGTCCCAGACCACGGTGGTCTCGCGCTGGTTGGTAATGCCGATGGCGGCAATGTCCTCAATGGCAATGCCGGACTCGGTAACCGCCTCCATCATCACCGCGTACTGGCTGGAGTAAATCTCCATCGGGTTGTGCTCTACCCAGCCGGAGTGGGGATAGTACTGGGTGAATTCCTTTTGGGCCATGGCGACGATGTTCTGCTCGTTGTCAAACAAGATCGCCCGGCTGCTGGTGGTACCCTGATCCAGGGAGAGAATGTATGTACCCATGGGAGCCTCCTTCGTCGTTGTGAATTGAGTATTGAGAATTGAGAATTCGCATCCGCCTCCCCTGCCAGGGGGAGGTGCCCCGGTGCGCGCACCGGGACGGAGGGGTGCGCTTTCAGGCCTGCAGCCCCTTGTCCACCGGCCGGTCAAGCTACTCGCAGATCCCCCGCAGATTGTTCCGCACCCGGTGATTCGGCACGCGAAGTACAGTCAGGCCAGGTGCCTCCGGGAATTCTGTCCGCATTTTATCCTAAGCCAGCCCCTCTGCCTCGTAATGCTGAGAACCGTGCAGCGCAACGGCCGGCCTGGAGGCCGGACCTCTGCCGTTGTCAGGGGAGGTTTTTCGTGGCAACCACGTTGCCCTCTGTGCCGGCCACGTTGGCAATGAGCACGTCGCCCACCCGGACGGGGCCTGTCACCCGAACCCGGGCAATCTCCTCCATCACGGCAAACATCTTGCCCTTGGGGATGGGCCGGTCGGTTTTCACCGGCAGGCGGCGGATCTCAGAGCCGGTGACCACCACGGTGGAGGTCACCACCCGGACAGGGTTTCTCAGCTCGTTGGCGCCGTACGCCGCGCCCCGGGGGCAGGCGTTGCCGGTGACGGCAAAGGTCTGCTCATCCACCTTGAGATGGCAGCCCTTGGGGCAGGTGATGCAAATCAGTTCCTTCATTGTGCCGCCTCCTCAATCTCCACCCGGAGGGTGTCATGCTGCGCCCGGTCCAGCAGGACCTTGGGCAGGGTGATGTTTTCCATCTCGCCGGGGGCCATGTGCTCCCGACGGAACCGGGCCAGCTGGGTATCGCCGTCCATGACCCGGATGGCCGCATTGTGGTAGATGGCCCTGACCCGGAAGAAGATCTCCAGCTTGTCGGTATCCCGGTGGAAGTGCTGGGGCACGGTGTAGCCCACGCCGCTGCCGTTTTCCAGGCGGATCTCCTGCCCCTGGGGCAGACGGCCCTGGATGAAATCGGCGGCAGCCCGGCCCGCCCGTTGGCTTTCGGCGGTGACGTAGTCCACCAGGTCGTGGACGTGCAGCACGTTGCCGCAGGCAAAGACGCCGGGGATGGAGGTCTCGCAGTTTTCCCAGACCACGGGGCCGTTGGTGCGGGGATCGATCTGCACCCCCGCCTGGCGGGAGAGCTCGTTTTCCGGCAGCAGGCCCACGCTGAGCAGCAGGGTGTCGCAGTCAAAGACCATCTCGGTGCCGGGGATGGGCCGGCGGTTTTCGTCCACCTTGGACACCACCACCCGCTCCAGCCGGTCCTTGCCCACCACGTCGGTGACGGTGTGGCTGAGATAGAGGGGGATGTCAAAGTCGTGCAGGCACTGGACGATGTTCCGGTTCAGGCCGCCGGAATAGGGCATCAGCTCCACGCAG
>DFIE01000130.1:0-161 GCA_002372735.1 Clostridiales bacterium UBA3705 | reverse complement strand
GGCCGATGTCGCCGGAGCCCAGAATGACCACCCGCTTGCCCACCATGTAGCCTTCAATGTTCATAAAGCGCTGGGCCGCGCCGGCGGTGAAGATACCGGAGCACCGGGCGCCGGGGATGGAAATGGCGCCCCGGGTCCGCTCCCGGCAGCCCATGGCCAGC
>DFIE01000120.1:261-6776 GCA_002372735.1 Clostridiales bacterium UBA3705 | reverse complement strand
AACAACTGGTCCATCTCCACCAACAAGGGAGAGAATCTGCTGGACCCCGGCGACACCCCCAACGAGAACCTGCAGTTTTTGCTGGTGCTGTCCTGCATTATGAAGGCTGTGGACGAGCACGCCGAGCTGCTGCGGCAGTCCGCCGCCAACGTGGGCAACGACAACCGCCTGGGCGCGGACGAGGCGCCCCCGGCCATTATATCCATCTTCCTGGGCCGCCAGCTGGAGGACGTGGTGGAGCAGATCTGCGCCCACGGCTCTGCAGCCGCCTGCTTGGACGGCGGCCAGCTGGTCACCGGCGTATCCACCCTGCCGGTGCTGAACAAGGACGCCACCGACCGCAACCGGACCTCTCCCTTTGCCTTTACGGGCAATAAGTTTGAGTTCCGGTCTGTGGGCTCCTCCGACTCCATCGCCAACGCCAACACGGTGCTCAATACCATTGTGGCCGACGCCTTTGCCCAGGCGGCGGATGAGCTGGAGGCCGCCGAGGACTTCGGCACCGCCCTGACCGAGCTGATTGCCCGGAATATGCGGCAGCACCAGCGCATCATCTTTAACGGCGACGGCTACAGCAAGGCCTGGGTGGAGGAGGCCGCCCGCAGAGGGCTGCCCAACCTGCGCACCATGGTGGACGCCGTGCCCGCCCTGACGTCGGAAAAAACCGTCCGGCTGTTTGAGAAATACCACATCTTCACCCGGCTGGAGCTGGAATCCCGGGCGGAGGTCATGTACGAGGCCTACACCAAGATCAAATCCATCGAGGCCCGGACCATGGTCCACATGGCGGGCAAGCACTACATCCCCTCGGTGGTCCGGTTTATCACCCGGATGTCCGACTCGGTCAACAAGACCCGCAGCGCCTGTCCCGACGCGGATACCTCGGTGCAGCAGGATCTGATCCGCCGGGCCAGCGCCCTGCTGCGGCAGGCCAGCGATGAGCTGCAGGCCCTGCGCGGCGCCATTGAGCAGCTGGGGCCCATGGAGGATCTGACCCAGATGGCCCACTTCTGCCGGGACGTGATGGTGGTGCACATGGCCGGCCTGCGGTCCGCCGTGGACGCCCTGGAGATGATTGTGGACAAGGACCTGTGGCCCGTGCCCACCTACGGCGATCTGATGTTTGAGGTTTGACCCAATCCCGGCAGTCCGGACGCCCTGTGCGTCCGGACTGCCCTTTGCGTAAATGAGGAGGATTTTCCATGGCCTGGTATGAACACGCCTGTTTTTATCACATCTATCCCCTGGGGCTCACCGGCGCCCCGGCGGTGAACCCCGGCGGCCAGAGCGTCCCCCGGCTGCGGCAGCTGGCCCCCTGGGTGGACCATATTGCGGCGCTGGGCTGCAACGCCCTGTACATCGGCCCCCTGTTTGAGTCCGGCACCCACGGCTATGACACCACCGACTACCTGCGGCTGGACCGCCGGCTGGGAGAGAACGCAGACCTGAAATGGTTTGTGGCCCTGTGCCACGAAAAGGGCATCCGGGTGGTGCTGGACGCGGTGTTCCACCACACGGGCAGGGGCTTCTTTGCCTTTCGGGATCTGGCGCAGAACCGGGATGCCTCCCCCTATCGCAGCTGGTACAGCGGGGTCTGGTTTGACGGCAGCGGCGTCCACTGCGACTGCTGGGAGGGCCACGCCCTGCTGCCCAAGCTGAACCCGGAGGAGCCTGCGGTGGTGCAGTACCTGCTGGACTGCGTGGCCCGGTGGGTGGAGGAGTTTGACATCGACGGCCTGCGGCTGGACGTGGCCCAGGCCCTGCGCCCCGGGTTTATGGCCCGGCTGCGGCAGCTGGCAGACACCGTGAAGCCTGAGTTCTGGCTGATGGGCGAGGTGATCCACGGGGAGTACGGCAGCTGGGTGAACGACGCCATGCTCCACAGCGTGACCAACTACCACCTTTACAAGGCCCTGTACTCCGGCCACAACGACCGGAACTACTTTGAAATTGCCCACACCGTGGCCCGGCAGCAGCAGCTGGGCAACCGGCTGTATCTCTTTGCCGACAACCACGACGTGGACCGGCTGATGAGCCGGCTGCGCTGCAGGGCGGACTTTGTCCCCGCCATGGTGCTGCTGTTTACCCTGCCGGGGATCCCCTCCCTCTACTACGGCTCCGAATTCGGCCTGGAGGGGACCAAGGCCGGGGGCAGCGACGCCCCCCTGCGCCCCGCCCTGGACCTGGAGACCCTGCCAAGGGACGGCGTCCTGCCGCTGGTGAGGGCCCTGGTCCGGCTGCACCGGGACCAGCCCCTGCTGCAGCAGGGGGCTTATCAGTCCCTGCACCTGACCACCGAGAACTGGGTCTTTGCCCGGCAGGCCGCCGGGGGCCGGATTCTCACGGCGGTGAACAACAGCGACCGGCCCTTCTCCCTGTGGGTGGAGGACGGCGCGGACTATATTGCCGCCCTGTCCGGCAACGCCGCCCCCCGGGAGGGCGGCAGGGTCCTGCTGGAGATCGGGCCCCACGACGGCCAGGTCTTTGTGCCCCGGGGCACCCCCCTGCCCGCCCCGGTGGAGAAGCCCGCCCCGGTGGAGAAGCCCGCCCCGGCGCCCCTGCCCTGCCCCGCAGACACCCCGGTGCCCCCGGACCTGCCCCCGGAGCAGATGAGCGTGGAGCAGCTGCAGGCGCTGATTTTGCAGTGCCTGGCGGCCAACGGCCCGGTCACCGACCGGATGCGCCGGGAGGTGGCGGAAAACCGCCACCACGGCTCGTTGTGCAACTGGGCCAGGAGCTTCCGGCGGGGGTGAGATTTTTAAGAATTTCTGATTGATCCTGTTTACTTTTTCGGAATTTTGTTGTAAATTGTTACAGTGACGCCACAGGAAATGAGGAATTGCTTTGAACCTGACCAAACGGCTCCTGCCGGCCCTGCTCTGCGCCCTGCTGGTGCTGGGCGGCCTGCCCCGGGCCACGGCGGCCCGGGAGATCCGGGAGGACACCGACGGGGGCTACAGCGTGTCCATTCCCAAGGGAATGGGTCTGTCTGAGGTGATGGCCTATTACATCCAAACCTACCACCTGACAGAGGACAACTTTGCCATCACCTTCTGCTGCCCGGAGACGGGCGAGTGGTACGGCTACAACGAGGACACCTTTATGTTGGCCGCCAGCACCTACAAGGTGCCCCTGAACCTGTACTACTACGAGCTCCAGGCCGCCGGGGAGTACACCGACGACAGCGATATCAAGGGCCATCGCCTGGCGGACATCCACCGGGCCAGCATTGTGGATTCCAACAACGAGCTGAGCCATATCCTGATTTACAACCTGGGCACCTTTGCCCAGTACAAGCGGCTGATGCTGGACCGCTACGGCGGCATGGACGAGGAGCTGATCCCCTCGGACTACTGGAGCGACAACTACTACTGCACCCACTTTATGGCCAACGTGCTGCTCTATCTCTACCAGCGGCAGGACCAGTTCCCCGAGCTGCTGGACTATATGATCCACAACCAGGAGGGGATGTTCCTGCAGCGGTACGCCGGCGACACCGTGGTGGCCCACAAATACGGCTACTTTGAAGGCCAGGTCCACGACATCGGCATCACCTACACCCGGCAGCCCTTTGTGGTGGCCATATACACCAGGGGCTTTTCCGGCGGGGGCATCTATGCCGAGGAGCTGATTGCCCGGCTGAACGCCGCGCTGATCGCCTACCAGACCCAGCGCACCCAGGCGCTGGAGGAGGAGGCCGCGGCGGCCGCGGAAACTGCCGAAGCGCCCACGGAAGAGACTGCTGCGCCACAGCCCACCCAGCCCCCTGCGCCGGAGACCACCGCCGAGCCCTATGCGGCGCAGCAGGCCCGGCACCAGGCTCAGAGCCTGCAGCTCCAGGCCCAGAGCCAGGCCCTGGCCCGGCGGGCCCGGGTGCAGAACCTTCTTTTGTTGGCAGTGCCGGCAGCGGTGCTGGTGCTGGGGGCGGTTGGGGTGCTGCTGGCACGAAAAAAACGGCGCTGAGCCCGGCGCGGCGGAGGCAAGCCCATGAACGAAGAAATACTGGCAAAACTTTCCGCCATCACCCCGGAGGAGGCGGAGATCCTGCAGGGGCAGACCCGGGTGGACCGGACCCTGTATATGGACGGCAGCCGGGACGTGATTACCGGGGACAAGCTGCTGGCCCCGGGCAAGCTGATCACCATACGGCCCCACACCCGGTTTATCGCCTTTCCGGAGCACACCCACGACTATGTGGAGATGGTCTATATGTGCCGGGGACGCACCACCCACACCGTCAACGGCAAGACCCTGGTGCTGGAAAAGGGCGATTTGCTGATGCTGGGGCAGAACGCCCGGCAGTCCATCGCCCCGGCAGGCGAGACGGATCTGGCGGTAAACTTTATTGTCCGCCCCTCCTTTTTTGACGGCACCCTGCCCTATCTGGGTCAGGCGGAGACGCCCCTGCGGCAGTTCATCCTCTCCTGCCTGGGCGGGCAGAACGAGGCGGGATACCTGCTGTTCCACGTGGATGAGATTTTGCCCATCCGGAATCTGATTGAGAATCTGCTGCACACCCTGCTGGCCGACACCCCCAACAAGCGGGGCATCCTGCAAATGACCATGGGCCTGCTGTTTGCCCACCTGCTGAACCACACCGAGGCCCTGCGGGAGGTCTCCAGGGAGCAGACGGTGATTCTGTCTGTGCTGCGCTACATTGAGGAGCACTACCGGGACGGCAGCCTGACCCAGATTGCGGACCGGCTGCACTATGAGATCTCCACCCTGTCCAGACTGGTGCTGCAAAAAACCGGCCGGAGCTACACCGCCCTGGTGCAGGAAAAGCGGCTGAGCCAGGCCAGCTGGCTGCTGCTGAACACCGACAAGCGGGTGGACGAGATCGCCCGGCTGGTGGGCTATGAAAACATGAGCTATTTCCACCGGATTTTTGCCGCCCGGTTCGGCTGCTCGCCCCGGCAGCTGCGCTGCAAATAAGGACACTTTTTTCACAACACAGGACCTTGAAAAACTCCCTCCGTTCCGGTATGCTGATATCGGAAATCGGAGGGATTGCTTTATGAACACTTATCTGGCCATTGACATCGGCGCCTCCTCCGGCCGGCACATTCTGGGCTGGCAGGACCACGGCGCGCTGCAAACCCGGGAGATCTACCGCTTCCCCAACGGGGTGACCCGGCGGGACGGGCACCTGGTTTGGGACATGGAGCAGCTGCTGCACCACGTCCGGGCAGGCATTGACGCCGCCCTGGCGGAGTGCCCGCAAATTGAGAGCCTGTCCATTGACACCTGGGGCTGCGACTACGTGCTGCTGGCCGGCGACAAAGAGCTTTGGCCCTGCTACGCCTACCGGGACAGCCGGACCGAGGCCATCCACGAGGAGGTCCACGCCAAAATCCCCTTTACAGAGCTGTACCGCCGCACCGGCTGCCAGTTCCAGCTGTTCAACACCCTCTACCAGCTGGCGGAGGATTTGCAGACCGGGCGGCTGGAGCAGGCCACCGACTTTTTGATGGTGCCGGAATACCTGATGTACAAGCTCACCGGGGTGAAGGCCAAGGAGTACACCAACGCCACCACCACCGGCCTGGTGAACGCCGAGACCGGGGAGTTTGACCGTCAGATCATCCACCGCCTGGGCTTGCCTGGGCGGCTGTTCCCCAAGCTCCAGCAGCCGGGCACCCAGATCGGCAGCTATCGGGGCATCAAGGTGCGCCTGTGCCCCACCCACGACACCGCCTCGGCAGTAGAGGGGATCCCCATGGAGGGCAGCGCCCCCTACATCTCCTCGGGCACCTGGTCGCTGCTGGGGGTCAAGACCCCCAAGCCCATCACAGACCGGGCCAGCGAGGACGCCAACTACTCCAACGAGGGCGGCGTGGGCTACAACCGCTACCAGAAAAACATCATGGGCATGTGGCTGGTCAACCGGCTGCGCAGCGAGCTCTGCCCGGACAAGCCCTGGGGCGAGATCGTCCGCGAGGCCGAGGAGAGCAGCTTTGACCGGACCGTAGACGCCAACGCCGACTGCTTCCTGTCCCCGGCCAGCATGAAGGCCGCCTTTGACGGGGCGCTGGGGGCGCAGGCCAACACCGTGGGCGACTACTTCCGCTGCGCCTACCGCTCTTTGGCCCTGAGCTACCGAAACGCCCTGGCGGAGCTGGAGCGGAACACCGGCAGGGTCTATGACAAGCTCTATATTGTAGGCGGTGGGGCCAAGAACCCATTCCTGAACCGGCTGACCGCCGAAGCAACCGGCAAGCAGGTCGTTGCACTGCCCATTGAGGCCACGGCCATAGGAAATCTGAAAATTCAAATGGAGGCAGCATCATGTTAGTTGAAACCAAAGCAAGAGTCGGCGTGTTCGCCATTGCCCTGGGGGCCTATCTGCCCCAGTTCCCGTCCCTGGTGCCGGAGTTTGCGGCCCAGTACGCGGACTTCAAAACCCGGATCCCCGAAAGCGTGGAGCTGATCGACGGGGGCATCGTCACCACCAAGGAGCAGGCCATGGCCGCCGGGGACAAGTTCCGGGCCGCGGACGTGGACCTGGTGATCCT
>DFIE01000120.1:0-162 GCA_002372735.1 Clostridiales bacterium UBA3705 | reverse complement strand
CCGCCGTGCGGGACCTGGACGTGCCGGTGGTGCTGGTAAACCTGCAGAAGAAGCTGGCCCCGGACTACCCCAACACCGACACCGCCACCTGGCTGGGTGAGCTTTACGCCTGCGGCGCCGTGGGCGAGATGGTGGCCGACCTGGAGCGGGCCGGCAAGCGCC
>DFIE01000170.1 GCA_002372735.1 Clostridiales bacterium UBA3705 | reverse complement strand
TCTGGCAGAAGAAATCCAACAACGTCAACCAGTTGGGCAGCCATGTGTGGGACAGCTGGGCCGACGAGAGCGGCTCCATCGGCAAGGCCTACGGCTATCAGCTGGGTTTGAAGCATCAATATCCCGAGGGTGAATTTGACCAGGTGGACCGGGTGCTGTACGACCTGAAGCACAACCCCGCCAGCCGGCGGATTCTCACCTCCATGTACAACTTTGCCGATCTGCACGAGATGCATCTGTACCCCTGCGCCTACAGCATGACCTTTAACGTCAGCGGCAACCGGCTGAACGCCATACTGAACCAGCGCTCCCAGGATATGCTCACCGCCAACAACTGGAACGTGGTGCAGTACGCCGCTCTGGTCCATATGTTTGCCCAGGTTTCCGGGCTGGTGGCCGGGGAGCTGGTCCACGTGATTGCCGATTGCCACATCTATGACCGGCACATCCCCATGGTGGAAAAAATGCTGGAGCTGGAGCCGCTGCCTGCCCCCACATTTGAAGTAGACCCCACCGTCACCGATTTTTATCAGTTTACCAAGAACAGCTTCTCCCTGGAGGGATATCAATATCATCCCTTTGAGGGGAAGATCCCCGTTGCCATTTAGGAGCTGCTATGAACGCCATTGTAAATGTGAATCCCCACTGGGGCATCGGCAAAAACGGAAAGCTGCTGGTCTCTATCCCCTCTGATCTGCACCGCTTCCGTGAGCTGACCCTGCACAAAACCGTAATCTACGGCCGCAAAACCCTGGCCACCTTCCCCAACGGCCTGCCCCTGGCTGACCGGGAAAACATCATTCTCTCCAAAGACCCGAACTTTGCCCCGGAAGGCGCCATTGTCTGCCGGGATATGGACCAGCTGAAAAGCCTGCTTCGGGAGCGGTATTCCGACAACCTGTTCGTCATCGGCGGTGAGAGCGTGTACAAGCTGCTGGTGCCCTACTGCGAGAAGGCTTACGTCACCTTCAGCTATGTGGAGGTCAGGGCAGACCGCCACTTCCCCAATCTGAACCGAAACGAAAACTGGTCCGTCACCTCCATCCAGCCCACCCAGATCGAAGGACACATCTCCTTCCGGTTTGTGGAATATACCAACGCCCGGCCCATGTCTCTCTCGGGAGGCGCATGATGAAGTATCTTTGTCGCGCCGTCACCCCGGATCTGCAGCAGCGGACCGAAGGACGGGTACTGGCGTTTTTCGGCTGTCTGCTGGACAGTCTGGGCGCCACAGAGCGCACCTGCCTGCCCCTTCGGCCGGATCGGGAGCGCCCCGGCTGCGGTGTGATTGAGCTGCTGTTTGAGTGCCCGGCAGATAAGGCCTTTCTCCAAAGCCTGGTGGCCGACCGGTGGGAGGACGACCAGGCCAGCGTCTACACCGCCCAGCTGCGCTGCGACGATCTGTTTGCCGTCACCCTGACAGAGGCGTGAGCCTTTGTCTCAAGCCTGTATTCTCCGGTCTGCGCCATTTCCGTATGATGCTATGACTCCCGGCCCTTCGCACGAAGGGCCGGGACTCTGCTTTTCGTTATCCTGAAAATAATATCACGGATATGCTGTACACCTTGGTGAATTTGTGATAGAATAGCAGATGTAGGAGAATGCCATCTGTGAAATCTTACAATTTTTCATTTTGCTTTATGATTCTTCCGAAAAGGAGGGGTATATCCCATGCAAAAGGTAGGCAAGAGTGAAATCCGTGTGGACGCGTACGACAAGGCCACAGGCCGCACCAAATATTACGAGGACCGTATGCCTCAGGAGGCCCTGTATGTGCGCATCAAGCACGCGGAGAAGGCCCATGCCATCGTAAAATCCGTGGACTGCGCCGAGGCACTGGCCGTCCCCGGTGTGGTCAAGGTACTGACCTGTTTTGATGTGCCGGATATTCCGTTCCCCACCGCAGGCCATCCCTGGTCCATGGATCCGGGCCACCAGGACGTGGCCGACCGCAAGCTGCTGAACACCCACGTCCGCTATTGGGGCGACGACGTGGCGGTGGTCATTGCCGAGGATGAGGTGGCCGCAAACCGCGGCGTCCGGGCGCTGAAGGTGGAATACGAAGAGCTCCCCTTTGTGCTGGACGTGCAAAAGGCCATGGAGCCCGGCGCACCCCAGCTCCACGAGGCCTTCCCAAACAATATTCTGAAGCACACCTCCTCCCGCCTGGGCGACTATGCCGCTGCGATTCAAGAGGAGGGGCTGATCAAGGTGGAGGGCTGGTATGACACCCCTACCGTGCAGCACGCCCACATTGAGAACCACGGCTGCTTCGCCTATATGGAAAACGGCCGAATCACCGTGGTCTCCTCCACCCAGATCCCCCATATCATCCGCCGGGTTGTGGGCCAAGCCCTGGGCCGGCCCTGGGCGGATATCCAGATCATCAAGCCCTACATCGGCGGCGGCTTCGGCAACAAGCAGGACGCCCTGTACGAGCCCCTGTGTGCCTGGTGCACCACCCAGGTAGGCGGCCGGCCTGTGCGCATCGACTGCGCCAGAGAGGAGACCTTCGTCTCCAACCGGGTGCGCCACGCCATCCGCTTCCATATCGTCTCCTGGCTGCGCAAGGACGGTACCTTTGCCGCCCGTAAGGTGGAGTGCTTCTCCAACCAGGGCGCCTACGCCTCCCACGGCCACTCTATTGTGGCCAAGGCCATGGGCTCCTTCCCCCAGCACTACCCCTGCCCCAATATGGAGTGCGACGCCTGGACCGTATACACCAACCGGCCTGCCGCCGGCGCCATGCGCGGCTACGGCATGCCCCAGGCCAGCTTTGCCGATGAGTCCAACATCGACGAGTGTGCCTTGGCTGTGGGCATGGATCCCGTAGAGTTCCGCAAGCTGAACATCATGCCCCAGGGCTTCCACGACAACTTCTCCGGCAACACCAACTACTACGATACCTATCGGGAGTGTATGGCCAAGGGCGCTGAGATAATCGATTATGCCCGCAAGCGCAAGGAGTACGAGCACCAGACCGGCAACATCCGCAAGGGCATCGGTGTGGCTACCTTCTGGTACAACACCGCGGTGTATCCCATCTCTCTGGAGACCTCCTCCAACCGGATGCAGCTGAATCTGGACGGCACGGTGACCATGCAGTGCGGCGAAACCGAGATCGGTCAGGGTGCCGACACCGCCTACGCCCAGATGACCGCTGAGGCGGTGGGTCTGGCCAGCTACAAGGACGTGCACGTGGTCTCCTGCCAGGACACCGACATCACCCCCACAGGCCTTGGCGCCTATGCCTCCAGACAGACCTATGTGGCAGGCTTCTCCATCCGGCAGACCGCCGGCCTGCTGCGGGATAAGATCCTCCAATACGCCAGGGAGGTCACCCGGCAGAGCGTTGACTGCATGGACATCATTGACGGCAACATTGTCCGCAAGGCAGACGGTATGATTCTGATGAGCTTGAAGGAGCTGGCCATGACCGCCCAGTACAACTCGGTCCACTCCGAGCACATCACCGCCGAATCCACCTACACCATTCGCAACAACGCCTACTCCTTTGGCTGCACCTTTGCCGAGGTAGAGGTGGATCTCGCCATGTGCAAGGCCCAGGTCACCCGAATCGTCAACGTCCATGACTGCGGCAAGCTGATCAACCCCGCCCTGGCGGAGGCCCAGGTCCACGGCGGTATGTCCATGGCCATCGGCTACGGCCTGTCTGAACAGCTGATCTTTGACGAGAAGACCGGCAGGCCCCTGAACAACAACCTGCTGGACTATAAGCTCTCCACCTTTATGGACCACCCCAGGCTGGAGTGCAGCTTCATTGAAAACCCCGAGCCCACCTCCCCCTTCGGGACCAAGGCCCTGGGCGAGCCCCCCGCCTGCTCCGGCGCGCCGGCCATCCGCAACGCCATTCTGCAGGCCACCGGCGTTGCCATTAACCACAACCCCATCAATCCCCATGTGCTTTACGCCGAGCTGCGGAAGGCCGGATTGATTCACGACACCTGGCTTGACGAGGAGGGAAAGTAAACCATGTATGATATGAAAGCGCTCTACGAGGCCGAAAGCGTCCAGGACGCCATCCGGCTGCGGCTGGAGCACCCCGAGGCCCAGATTATCGCCGGCGGCTCCGACGTGCTGGTGCAGATGCGCGAGGGTAAGCGGGCCGGCAAGGAGCTTATCTCCATTTACATGATCGACCAGATGCGGGGCGTCAGCATTGACGAAGAGGAAAACATCCGCATCGGCTCGCTGACCAGCTTCTCCCACATCACCAGAGACCCCATCATCCAAAAGTATATCAACGTCCTGGGCGAGGCCGTGGACCAGGTGGGCTCCCCCCAGATCCGCAATATCGGTACCATCGGCGGCAACACCTGCAACGGCGTGACCTCTGCCGACTCCGCCTCTACCCTCCACGCCTGGGAGGCCATTGTTGAGCTCACCGGCATAAACGGCGTGCGCCGGCTGCCTATCAAGGACTTCTACATCAAGGCCGGCACCGTGGACATCCGGGCCGAGGAGGGCGAGATTCAGACCGCCATCCTGATCCCCAAGGCCAGCTACGAAAACACCTTTGGCCACTATATCAAGTACGGAATGCGCAACGCCATGGAGATTGCCTCTTTGGGCTGCAGTGTGAATGTGCGTCTGAGCCCCGACAAGCAGACCATTGAACGCTGCCGCATTGCCTACGGCGTGGCAGGCCCTGTCCCCATGCGGGCCCCCAGTGCAGAGGCTGTGGCCAACGGCAGCAGACTCACCCAGGCAATGATTGACGAATTTGCCCTGGCGGTGCTGCTGGACATCAACCCCAGAAACTCCTGGCGCGCCAGCCGGGACTTCCGCCAGCACATTGCGGTGGAAATGGCAAGACGGGCTTTGAAAGAGTCCATTGAACGGGCGGGAGGTGTGATCGAATGACACAGTACAAGCTGGTCCGCTGCAACATCAACGGCAAGGACGTGGCCAAGATGGTGGACGTGCGGGCTTCCCTCACCGATATGCTCCGCAATGACTACCGGTTGACCTCCGTGAAAAAGGGCTGCGAGGTGGGTGAATGCGGCGCCTGCAACGTTTTGATCGACGGGGAGGCCTTCAACTCCTGCATCTATCTGGCAGTCTGGGCCGAGGGCAAGCACATCCGGACCCTGGAGGGTCTGGTGGGGCCCAACGGCGAGCTTTCCGACATCCAGCAGGCCTTTATTGACGAGACCGCCATCCAGTGCGGCTTCTGCACCCCGGGCTTTATTATGACCGCGGTGGAGATCCTGGAGGCAGGCAAGCTCTACTCCGACGACGAGCTGCGCAAGCTGCTCTCCGGCCATCTGTGCCGCTGCACCGGCTACGAGAACATCTTCCGGGCGGTAAAGAAGACCATGTATCGCCGTCTGGGTAAGGAAATCGACTTCTGATTCAGCCCCCGGGAACAAAACACACAGAGCCATCGTCTAACCGGCATCCAAACAGGACAAGGAGGGTGCCCGATGAAACGATTGCTCTGTGTGTTTGTCTGTGCGGCCATCTGTGCCGCGCTGTTTGCCGGCTGTGCCGAAAGCCGGCCCCAGGTGCCGGACGTACCGGAACCGCAGCCCACCCAGCCCCAGCTGCCCCCTGCCCCGACGGAGATCCCGCCGGAGGACACAGGGTCCCGGCCCATGGAGCCGGAGCCCGTGCCCGCAATGCCGGACCCCCTGCCGGCAGAGAACCTGCAGGCTGCCGGGATGGGCCTTTCCGGCTTTGACGATGCTCTGATACAGGCCCTTTGCCTTGGGGAGCTGGGCGGGGAGAATTTCACCTTCTCTCCCCTGTCCTACCGGTCCGCCCTGGCCCTGGCAGCCTACGGCGCCGAGGGAGAAACCCGGGCACAGCTGCTCCAAGCCATGGGCTTTGCAGATCTTGAGGAGATGACCGCCTGGTATGCGCAGGTGCTCGGCTGTGTGGACGGCTTTCACCGGAGGTTGGAGCACGATCCTGTTGCCGCAGATGAGGCGGACTTCCGGCTGGTGAACTCGGTGTGGAAAAACCAGGACCTGCCCGGAGACTTCCGAAGTGCGTATCTGTCCGGGCTGGAGGATTCCTTCCGGGCCACGGCCGACTCCGCCCCGGGGCAGGAGCTGGGCGGCGAAGTGAATCGCTGGGTGGAGGAGCAGACCAAGGGCCAGATCCGGGATCTGGTGGGAGATCTGTCCATGGCCTCAGCGGTATTGGTCAACGCCCTGTATCTGAAATCCGGGTGGACCACCGCCTTCAATGAAACCGGAGAGGACGTGTTTACCACCCTTACCGGCGAAAGCGTGCAGAAGCCTTACATGGAGGTCTCCGGTCATTATGACTATTATCGGGACGAAGACACCCAGCTGGTTCGGGTGACCCTGCGGGGCGGCGTATCCATGGTCTTTGTGCTGGGAGACGACAGCGGCTTGGCGGAGAAGCTCTCCCGGGCGGAAGACCGGCTGGTGCACATCACCGTGCCGGAGTTTGAGGTGGAGACCACTCTGGACGGGCCGGAGATGAAGGCTGCCCTGGAGGCGCTGGGCTGCAGCCGCCTCTTTACCCCCAAGGCGGAGCTGGAATCCATGTTTACCGAGCCCCTGTACGTGGATGAGATTCTGCAAAAGGCCAGGGTCTGCATCGACCCCCAGGGGCTGGAGGCCGCAGCCGCCACGGCAATGGTGCTGTACGGCACTGGGGCTCTGCCCAAGCCGGAGGAGCCGGAGCTTTTCCGGGCGGACCGCCCCTTCCGCTTCTGTATTCTTGCAGACGGCGAGACGCCCCAGCTGCTGTTCTGGGGCCAGATCGTCCGGTAATACGCAAAAACGCCTGAGAGGAGTCCTCTCAGGCGTTTTCCGTTTCGGCAATCTCCGCCACCGCCGCTGCCGCGGCGTCGATCTCTGCCTCAGTGTTGTACCAGCCGAAGCTGAAGCGCACCGCCCCCTGGGCCTTGGTGCCCAAAGCCTGGTGCATCCGGGGGGCACAGTGGGCCCCGGCCCGGGTGGCAATGTCATAGTCCATGGACAGAATGTCTGACACCATGCCGGAGTCCAGAGCGCCGATGTTCAACGTGACGATGGCGGCCCGGTCCCCGGAGAAATCGCCGTATACCGTCACCCCGGGGATCTGCCGGACAGCCTGGTAAAACCGGCGCATCAGGGCGGTTTCATGGGCGTGGATGTTTTCCACCCCGATCTCGCTCAGAAAGTCCACCGCCGCGCCGAGCCCCGCAATGCCGTGCCCGTTCAGTGTCCCAGCCTCCAGGGCCACCGGCAGCTGGGCCGGCTGGGTCAGACTGTAGGTCTGTACCCCGGTGCCGCCCACCAGCAGCGGTGCAAGCGTCACCCCGGGCCGGATGCAGAGCCCGCCGGTACCCTGGGGCCCCATCAGCCCCTTGTGGCCGGTGAAGCAGAGCACGTCTATGCCCAGGGCTTCCATGTCAATGGGCCGTGTGCCTGCGGTTTGGGCGCAATCCGCCACCAAAAGCAGATTGTGGGCATGGGCAATCCGGGAAACCGCAGCCAGATCCACCAGGTTGCCGGTGAGGTTAGAGGCGTGGGTGCAGACAACGGCCCGGGTTTCGGGCCGGATCAGTGTCTCAAACGCCTCCGGACGGATTCGCCCCTGAGCGTCTGCAGGCACGTAGTCCACCGCCACGTTCCGCTCCTGCTGCAGCCGGTACAGGGGGCGCAGCACGGAGTTGTGCTCCAGATCTGTAGTGATAACGTGGTCCCCCGGTCGGAGCAGCCCGTAAATGGCGGTGTTCAGCGCCTGTGTCACGTTGGCGGTAAACACCACATGGTCCGGCCTGGGACAGTGAAACAGCGCCGCCAGCTTGCAGCGGGTGTCATAAATCACCCTGGCGGCATCCATGCTGCCAGGGTGGGCACCGCGGGCGCTGTTGCCCATGGTACGCAGCGCCCGGAGCACAGCCTCCCCCACCTGAGGGGGTTTTTGCAGGGTGGTGGCGGCATTGTCCAGATAAATCATGCTTGGTCCATCTCCTCATAGAAGGGAAATATTTCCTCAAACAGGTCGTTGGCGGTGTGCCGCAGCCGGGCGCAGTACTCATCGTAGGCCGCGAGAAAGCGGACGGCCTCCGGCGTAAGTACCGCGCCGCCGCCGTTTTTGCCGCCGGTGGCAGACAGCAGCAGCTTAAAGCCCAGGGCCTGCTCGGCGTTGCGGACAATGGTCCAGGCCTTGGAATAGGCCATCTCCATGGACAGGGCCGCCGCCCGCAGGGAGTGATGCTCCTCCACCCGGTGCAGCAGGGTGGCCACACCGGGGCCGAAGGCCTTGCGGTCAGTGAACAGGCGAACAGACAGGCTGACATGCAAATCGTTTTTCATCTTCGTTCCCCCCTGACGTTGTTTTTTCTATTATAGCCCATTTTCTGCCCTGCGTCAATGCGAAGGGCAGAAATTCACTTGCAAAGCAGCAACAGCTCTGCTATAATAGGAGCGTGATTCTCCGGCAAGAGTCATGCGCAAATACAGCCGAGACGAGGCACACCATGAGACAAAAAGCACTGCACCTGATTGTTACCTTCCACACCACTGCAGAGGCCATGGCCACCGAGCAGCTCTGCAAGCGGGAAAATCTGCCCGGCAGGCTGATTTCCGCCCCGCGGACGGTGAGCGCTGACTGCGGCATTGCCTGGTGTGTACCGGCCCAGTCCGGCGCCCCGGTGCGCCAGGCCATCGATGAGGCCGGCATTGAGGTAGCCGGCTACCACGAGCTGCTATTATGAGAGCGCTGTATGAATTGCTGCAGATCCGGCCCGGGCTCACGGCTTTGATCGGCGGGGGCGGCAAAACCACCCTGATGTATACCCTGGCCCGGGAACTGTCACAGCTGGGCAAGGTGGTGGTATGCACCTCCACCAAAATCCGCAAACCGGAGCATCTGCCTGTCTACGAGGCCGGCCGGGAGGGGCTGACCCGGGCCCTGGCACAGCAGCGCATTTTATGTGTGGGCACCCCCTGGCCGGGGGGCAAGCTCAGTGCCCCGGCCATGGGCTTTGACGCCCTGTGCCGGGCGGCCGACTATGTACTGGTGGAGGCGGACGGTGCCCACGAGCTGCCGATCAAGGCCCACGCTCCCTATGAGCCTGTCATCCCCGAGCAGGCCAATCAGACCATTTTGGTGGTGGGCTGTGACTGCTTTGGGCAACCCATTGCCCGGACCGTCCACCGGCCGGAGCGCTTTTGCGCTTTGTGCGGGGCCGGGCCCCAGACCCTGCTCACCCCGGAGCTGGCAGCCAGGGTAATCCTGGCAGAGGGTCTTGGCGACCGGGTTTACCTGAACAAGGCCGAAACCCCCCCACGGCTGCAGGCCGCGGAGATAATTGCCGGGCTGCTGCCCTGCCCTGTGGCAGCGGGCAGCCTGTTGTTGGAGGAATATCAATGCTTGTGCTGATACGAGGAGCCGGAGATCTGGCCAGTGGCATCGCCCTGCGGCTTTGGCACAGCGGCTTTGCTGTGGTCATGACAGATCTTGCGGTGCCCACCACCATACGCAGAACAGTGGCCTTCTCCCAGGCGGTGCTCTCCGGCAGCGCCAGGGTGGAAGATGTGACCGCCAGGCGGGCCGAGAATGCCGCCCAGGCCAGGGCCCTGCTGGAGGCGGGGTATCTGCCCGTGCTGGCCGACCCCGAGGCCCGGTGCCGGGAACAGCTTGACCCTGAGGCTTTGGTAGACGCCATTCTGGCCAAGCGAAACCTGGGCACCCGGATGGACGACGCCCCCATTGTGGTTGGCGTCGGCCCCGGCTTTACCGCAGGGCTGGACTGCCACGCCGTGGTAGAGACCATGCGGGGCCACACCCTGGGCCGGGTGTACTATACAGGCTCTGCCCTGCCTAACACCAACATCCCCGGGTTGATCGGCGGCTTTGCCGGTGAGCGGGTGCTCCGGGCCCCGGCAGACGGGGTGTTCACAGGAGCGGTTCAAATCGGCCAGGCGGTTCATGCCGGGGATGTGGCCGGCTATGCAGCAGGCAAGCCTATGCGCTGCACCATCGACGGCGTGGTACGGGGCCTGCTGGCAGACGGTGTGCCTGTGTTTGCCGGCATGAAGGCCGGGGACGTGGACCCCCGGGGGAACACAGAATATTGCACCACAGCCTCCGACAAGGCGCTGGCCATCGGCGGCGGGGTGCTGGAAGCAATTTTGCATCTGAGGAGGCAGCAAAATGGAAAATGAAGTAAAGCTGACAAAGCTGGCCAACTGCGCAGGCTGCGGCGCCAAGGTGGGCGCCGGGGTGCTGGCCCAGCTGCTGGAGGGCATCCGGGTGCGGCAGGATCCCAACCTGCTGGTGGGCTTTGACAAGAGCGACGACGCCAGCGTGTACAAGGTCTCTGAGGAGTTGGCCCTGGTGCAGACGGTGGATTTCTTCCCTCCCATTGCAGACGACCCCTACACCTTTGGCGCCATTGCCGCCACCAACGCTCTTTCCGACGTATACGCCATGGGCGGAGAGCCCAGATTGGCGCTGAATATCATGGCCGTGCCCGCAGACCTGCCCAAGGAAGCGGTGCATCAGATTCTCAGGGGCGGCTATGACAAGGTCTTTGAGGCCGGGGCCATCATCACCGGCGGCCACAGCATTCTGGACAAGGAGCCCAAATACGGACTGGCTGTCACCGGCTTTGTCCATCCGGACCGGGTGCTGACCAACAGCGGTGCGAAGGCAGGAGACGTGCTGTTCCTGACCAAGCCCCTGGGTATCGGCATTCTGACCACCGCCGCCAAGGTGGGAATGGTTTCTGACGAGGCCATGGCCAGGGCCACCGCCCTGATGACCACGCTGAACAAGGGTGCCAGAGACGTGATGGTCCGGTACCGGGTGCACGCCTGCACAGACGTGACCGGCTTTGGTCTGATGGGCCACAGCTGCGAGATGGCCCAGGGCAGCAACGTGGAGCTCCACATTCAAACCGGAGCCATTGACCTGATTGAAGAGGCCCGGGAGCTGGCCCGGATGGGTCTGCTGCCGGAGGGGATGTACCGCAACCGGAACTTTGCCCAGCCCCATGTGAATCCGGGCCAGGTGGAGCTGGCGGTGCAGGATATGCTCTATGACCCCCAGACCTCCGGCGGCCTGCTGATGGCTGTGGACCCCCGGGACGCCGACGCCCTCTTTGCAGAGTTGAAGGAGGCCGTGCCCTCCGCCCAGCGGATCGGCACCGTACACCCCTATCGGGGCGAGGCCAGAATCTATCTTGAGCCCTGAGCCCCATGCACCGGAAGAAGGTCAGATCCGACAGGATCTGACCTTCCGTCTGCATTTTTGAATTTGGTCTTGACTTTCTTATCGTTATATTTTAAAATAAATAACGAAGAGGGGCAGTTTGTCCCACGAAAGGAGAGTACATATGAAGAAAAGAATCAATCCATGGATCATCATCACCGGCGTTCTGGTGGGCTTGGCGGCCGTGGTTCTCACCGCGACAGGCAACCCTAAGAACATGGGCTTCTGCATTGCCTGCTTCCTGCGGGATATTGCAGGTGCCACAAAGCTCCACAGTGCAGAGGTTGTGCAGTATGTCCGGCCTGAGATCATCGGTCTGGTGCTGGGCGCCTGCATTATGGCCATTGCCACCAAGGAGTTCAAGGCCAAGGCCGGCTCCTCCCCTGCCACCCGCTTTATCATCGGCGCATTTGTGATGATCGGCGCGCTGGTCTTTTTGGGCTGCCCGCTGCGTATGGTCATCCGGATGGGCGGCGGCGACCTGAACGCCTTTGTGGGTCTGCTGGGCTTTGCCGCCGGTATCTGCGTGGGCATTGTGTTCCTGAAAAAGGGCTTTACCCTGAAACGCAGCTACCCCTCTACCCTCACCGAGGGCTTTGCCCTGCCCGCGCTGATGCTGGGGCTGCTGGCCCTGTCCCTGGCAGTCCCCACGCTGTTCGCCTTCTCTGAGAAAGGCCCCGGCTCCATGCACGCCCCTGTGCTGCTGGCCCTCGGCATTTCCCTGGTGGTGGGCGCCCTGGCACAGCGGTCCAGACTGTGCATGGTGGGCGGAATGCGTGACGCCGTGATGTTCAAGGACTTCAATCTGCTGCTGGGCTTTGTGGCAATTTTTGTCACGGTGCTCATCGGCAATCTGATTCTCAAGAATTTCAACCTGTCCTTCCACGGACAGCCCGTGGCCCACGAGGACCATGTCTTCAACTTCCTGGGCATGACAGTAGTCGGCTGGGGCTCTGTGCTGCTGGGCGGCTGCCCCCTGCGCCAGCTGATTCTGGCCGGCGAGGGCAACGGTGATTCCGCAGTGACTGTGCTTGGCATGATTGCCGGCGCTGCCTTTGCCCATAACTTTGGTCTGGCCGGCAAGGCTTCCGCCACAACTGACGGCGTGTACAACCCCGGCGGCGTTTCCACCGCGGGCAAGGTTGCCGTGTGCATCGGCCTGGTGGTGCTGCTGGTCATCTCCCTGGTCAATACTTTCCGGAAAAAGGAGGCAAAATAAAATGATTGACGCCAGAGGTCTGAGCTGCCCGGTGCCTGTGGTCATGGTGCAGCAGGAGGTCAAAAAAAACGCCCCTAAAAAATTCCAGGTGGCAGTAGACAGCATGGTCTGCGTGGAGAATATCACGCGCTACGCCGATCTGCAGGGCTACCGGGTCAAGGTGGAAAAAGACGGGGACGACTTCATCCTCACCCTGAACAAGTAATCTGTTTCCCTCCCTCTCAAGGGGCTGCCCGTTTCGGTGGGCAGCCCCGTTATCATTTTATAATATCACGCATTCTATGCAGGGGCGGTTGCACTTCTTGACACACAGTGGTATAATAGACAAAAAGCGGATCTGGAAATCCCCAGTCTTTTGTAAAAATGTGCAAAGGAGTGTACAAGATGATTCGTTTTACTGTGAACCACCAACCGGTTGAGATGGAGAAAAGCCAAAAGCTGCTGCGCTTTCTGCGGGATGAGCTCCATCTGACCAGTGTGAAGGACGGCTGCAGCGAGGGCGCCTGCGGCACCTGCACCGTGCTGATTGACGGCAAAACCGTCCGGGCCTGCACCGTGAAAACGGACCAGCTGGAGGGCAAAAGTGTGCTGACTGTGGAGGGTCTGTCTGAATTTGAGCGCAAGCTCTACACCTGGGCCTTCGGCGAGGCAGGCGCTGTGCAGTGCGGATTTTGCATCCCGGGCATGGTGATGTGCGCCAAGGGTCTGCTGGATTGGAACCTTAACCCCACTGAGGCGGAAATCCGCTATGCCATCCGCAATAATATCTGCCGCTGCACCGGCTATGTGAAGATCGTAAAGGCCATTGAACTGGCCGCAAAGGCGCTGCGGGAGGGCTTTATCCCCGAGCCTTCGGTGAACGACTGGCACATCGGCAATCGGGTTCACCGCCTGGACGTGGAGGAGAAGGTGCTTGGCTACGGCAAATACCCCGACGACGTATATCTGGATGGGATGTGCTACGGCAGTGCGGTGCGCTCCAAATACCCCAGGGCCCGAGTGCTGGAGATTGACACTTCTGCGGCCAAAGCCCTGCCCGGCGTGGTGTGTGTGCTTACCGCTGCCGATATCCCAGGCAAGAACTATGTAGGCCACCTGAAAAAAGACCAGCCCACTCTGATCCCTGTGGGGGAGATCACCCACTATCTGGGCGACTCTGTTGCCCTGGTCTGTGCCAAAGATCAAGAAACCCTGGAGGCTGCCAAGAAGCTGGTAAAGGTGAAGTACGAGGTGCTGCCCTTTGTCTCCTCCCCTGAGGAGGCAGCCAAGCCCGACGCCCCACTGGTGTTTGAGACCGACAAGGACAACGTACAGGCCCATAAGCACGTCAGCCGCGGTGACGCTGCCGGGGCCATTGCCCGGTCCAAATATGTGCTGCACCGGCATTTCCAGACTCCTTGGACGGAGCACGCTTTTTTGGAGCCGGAGTGCTGCGTGGCCTACCCCATTGACAACGGGGGCGTGCGTCTGCTGACCACCGACCAGAGCTCCCACACCACCCTGCACGAGTGTGCCGCCATGCTGGGGGTCCCCCATGAGATGTGCGAGGTGCAAAACCAGCTGGTTGGCGGCGGCTTCGGCGGCAAGGAGGATATGTCCGTACAGCACCACGCGGCGCTCATTGCCTATCTGGCCAGGGTACCGGTCAAGGTGAAGCTGAGCCGGGCGGAGTCTATCCTGGTCCATCCCAAGCGCCACACCTTTGACATGGATTTCACCCTGGGCTGCGACGAGCAGGGTATGATCCAGGGCGTGAAGGCCACGGTGATCTCTGACACCGGCGCCTTTGCCTCCCTGGGCGGGCCGGTGCTGGAGCGGGCCTGTACCCACGCGGCAGGGCCCTATGCCTATGAGAACTTTGAAATTGATGGCACTGCCTACTACACCAACAACCCCCCTGCCGGCGCCTTCCGGGGCTTTGGCGTGACCCAGACCTGCTTTGCCATTGAATCACTTCTCAATGAAATGGCTGAGCTAGTGGGCATCAGTCCCTGGGAGATCCGCTACCGCAATGCCATCCGGCCCGGCGGCGTATTGCCCAACGGGCAGATTGTGGACGACTCCACCGGCCTGGTGGAGACCCTGGAGGCCATCAAGCCCTACTATGACCAGGCGCTACAGCAGGGCGACCCGGTAGGCCTGGCCTGCGCCATGAAAAACGCCGGCGTGGGCGTGGGCATCCCCGACTGGGGCCGCTGTAAGCTGATTGTAGAGGACGACGGCAAGCTGCACATCTACTCCGGCGCCAGCTGCATCGGCCAGGGGCTTGGCACGGTGCTGGTGCAGAATGTGGTTACGGAAACGGGACTGGCTCCGGACCAGATTGTCTATGAACGGTCCAACACCTGGATCGCGCCCGATTCCGGCGACACCTCCGGCAGCCGGCAGACCTGCATCACCGGCGAGGCCTGCATCCGGGCCTGCCGCAAGCTGAACCAGGCCCTGGAAGGCCACGCCCTTGCGGAGCTGGCCGGCCAGGAGTTTTACGGAGAGTTTTTGGCCAAAACCGACCCTCTGGGCGCCAATGTGCCCAACCCGGTGAGCCACATTGCCTATGGCTATGCCACCCAGATGTGTATTCTGGACAAACAGACCGGAAAGGTCAAGGAGTTTGTGGCAGCTCACGACGTGGGCAAGGCCATCAACCCCCTGTCCTGCGAGGGACAGATTGAGGGCGGCGTGGTGATGTCTCTGGGCTTTGCCCTCACCGAGCGCTACGGGCTGAAGGACTGCAAGCCCACAGATACCTTTGGCAGCCTGGGCCTGTTCCGGGCCACTGAGACCCCCAAGGTGAAGGCCATTGTCATTGACAAGCCGGGCCTGAAGGTAGCCAACGGTGCCATTGGCATTGGCGAGATCACCTCGATCCCCACGGCGCCGGCCATCGCTGAGGCCTATTACCAGCACACCGGCATCCGTGAGCGGGTGCTGCCCCTGAAAAACACCCCCTACGCCCGCTTGGCCCCGGAGCCGGTAAAGCTGTCCCACCCCGGAAAGCAGCTTGTGGTGCGCCAGGACAAAGAATGCATCGGCTGCCAGGCCTGCGTGCGGGCCTGCGCCGCGGCCTACCAGAAGTGTGACGATGAGGCTATGTCCTGCCTGCGGATCGTCCGCAACGCCAAGGGGGACTTCCACCCCGCGGTGTGCGACCAGTGTGGCATGTGCGCCATGGCCTGCCCCGCCGGCGCCATTACCAAAAATCCCAAGGGTGTGTATATGATCAATAAAAAGCTCTGTATCGGCTGCGGCCTGTGCGCAGGAGCCTGCCCCAAGGGCTTGATTGTGAAAACCCCTGCCCTGCCGGCGGCCTCCAAATGCATTGCCTGCGGCATCTGCGTGAAGCAGTGCCCCAGGGACGTGCTGGCCATTGCGGAGGGATAACACGCTTACACAACGCAAAACGACGCTGTCTCCTGTGGGAGACAGCGTCGTTCTCTATGGCAGGGTCTCAAGGGTCTGGGCGGTGTCTACGTCCAGAAGCTCCCGGACGGGAACCTCTACCCCCAGCACCAGCTCCGGGTGCGCACGGATAACCTGGCTGCCCCCCCGGTCGCCATGCAGGGCAGCCAGCTCTTCAAACACAGACGCGGGAAACACGCAGGGATTGCCCCACCGCCCCTGCGCCCTGGGCCGGATGATCCGGTCAGGGCCGGCGCAAAAGGCATCCAGCAGGCGCTCAACGGTCTGTCGGGTTAACAGAGGCTGGTCTGATACCAGGTAGAGAATTCCGTCGCAGTGCCCTGCCAGGGCCCGGGTGCCCAGGCAGATGGTGTGGCTGATGCCCAGCTCCGGGTTATGGTTTTCCACACAGGTCAGGTCCAGGCCGGCGGCCAGCGCACGAATCTGCGGGTATTGGGTGACCACCACAGTTTGCTGCCGCAGCCGGTCTGGCACAGCGTCCAGGGTCCGCTGAATCAAGCTTCTGCCGCGATAGTCTGTCAGCAGCTTGTTGCCGCCGAAACGAGCGGAATTTCCGGCTGCCATAACCACGCAACCCAGTCTGGGTTCCATATTCCTTCCCATTACAGTGCCTGGAGGCCCAAGGCATGCTCGGCAATCTCCACGGCGTGGCGCACGCATTCCTCGCAGGGGCAGAGCACCACGCCGGTGTCCATGCCCTTCAGATCCCGGCAGCGGGTGGCCCCCGCCCGATCCTGGAATTCCTTGACCAGCTGCTTGGCGTGGCGCAGGACCGGCCGGCCGGGTTCGTATTCACTCAGCCCCAAAAGCATCTGCGCCCCGCACAGGGCGCCGCAGGTGGTCTCAAAGCAGCCCATGCCCACGCCAAAGGCTGCACCGATTTGCTGCAGCGTCAGCTCGTCCAGATCTGTCTGATCGGCAAAGGCCAGGAGCACCGCCTGGCAGCAGTTCAATCCCCGTCTTTTGCAGGCAAGGGCAAGTTCTGTTCGGTTCATGTCTTTCCTCCGGAGTATCCCGGGCGTTTGCGGCCCGGCGTTTTTGCGGGTAAGTTCCCAACAGGTTCAGTATAGCCGTCCGGGCCGGGTTTGTCAACCTCCGGGCAGGATGAAAACGGCACCGGCGGTGAACCGGTGCCGTTTTTGGAGCTTATGCCCAGGGATTCTCGGTGGGATAGGGCAGGCTCTTGGGCTGATTGTAGGCGATATCCTGCACACCCAGATACTTGAAGACCTCGAAGAGGTACTTGGCGCAGTGGGCGAACGCCGCCGCACCGTGATGCGGATAGCGCTTCTGGATCAGCACGTGACGATAGAAGCGG
>DFIE01000009.1 GCA_002372735.1 Clostridiales bacterium UBA3705 | reverse complement strand
CAGCGGCCACTACGGAGGAGCGTCTACGTATCCCGTGACCCCGGTGGGGTGGGCGACCTTAGGGCCGATGAAAGGCATCGGCCCCTACGGGGGTGGTGTGTGCGTTTCCCGTGACCTCGGTGGTAGGGGCGGGCTTTATGGCCGCTGAGGTCAGCGGCCACTACGGAGCGGCGTGTGCGTTTTCCGTTACCCCGGTGGTATGGGGGACGTTTAGGGCCGATGAAAGGCATCGGCCCCTACGGGGGTAGTGTGTGCGTTTTCCGTGACCCCGGTGGGGTGGGAGGGCTTTATGGCCGCTGCACTAGCTTCGCGTCGCAGCGGCCACTACGGAGCGGTGCATACGGATTCCGCGACCTCGGTGGTGGTGGGCGGGATTTATGGCCGCTCGGGTGAGCGGCCACTACGGAGCGGTGCGTATGTTCTCCGTGACCCTGGTGAGGGGAGCATGGGGTCTTTTGCGGTTTCCGAAAATCCTCCTTTTTTGGTGATCTATATATAAGACACACGGGGAAGCGGTTTTAGTCACGATTTTTGAAAAAATTTAAGAAAATTTTTTTAAAGCGCTGAAATTGCCGGCACAGACACCGGATAAGCCGATTTTTGCCACAGAAAATGTAGAAAATTTTGGCGAAAAAACGGCGCATTCTTTGTTGATTTTACGATTTTGACAAACTGTCCATGATCTGCGATAATAACAGTGTAGGAGGTGAGGCCTATGGGGGCAGGGCGCAATGCCGGAAAATCGGAGAAGCTGCGCCTGGTGACGGAATATGTGAACGCATACGAGAGCGATCTGTACCACGTCGCCTTCTATATCGCAAAGGACTCCCATTTGGCCGAGGATGCAGTACAAACTGCGCTGCTCTCTTTTTTTGAGCACTTTGATCACATTCGGGAGGTCTCCGTCCCCGAGGTCGCCAGGGCCTATCTGCTGATCTGCACAAAGAATGCCGCCTGCAATCTGCTCCGCACCGAGACAAGGCAGGCCGCGGTGCGGGAAAAGCTGTCCGCCCTGTACTCTCTGCGCAAGCTCCAGACGATGGAGGAGGACCTGGCCCAAAAAGCAGACCGGGAGGCGCTTCTGCAGGCGTTGGACGTGATAGACCAGACCCAGTCTGAGATCCTGCTGCGCCGGTTTTTCCTGGGAGAATCCCCTGCGACAATCGCGGCTGCCCTGGGCCTGCCCCGCGAGGCGGTGTACCAGACTTGCCACAACGGCAAAAGGGCGCTCTCCAAGCTGATGGGGGAGGTGAGTCGAAAATGAAGCAAACAATCACAAGTTTCGAAACGGTTCGCTTTGCCGAAGCCGCGTGCCGGCAGTTTGACCGGGTGCCCCATATGGGTGAACGGGCAGACTTCTCCCCGGCATACCGACAGGCAGTGGATCAGATGCTGGCCGGGCTGGAAGCCGCCCCGGCCAAAAGCCCCCGCCCCCTGCGGCTGCTGCGCCCGCTGCTGATTGCGGCCCTTGTTGTGCTGCTGCTCACCGGAACGGTATTTGCCGTGCCGGCCCTGCGGGAGGGGCTGGTTGGGCTGTTTTTGCACAACACCGGACCGGCCTACGTCTTTGAAATCTCTCCGGAGGATCGGGAGAGAGCGCCACGGACGATTGAAACTGCATATGCACCCGGATATCTGCCCGAGGGCTACAAGCTGGTCCGGGCAGACTATGACGATATCAACGTCAGGCAGACGTATCAAAACGCGGAGCAGCTGGAAATCAACTATTCACAAAATGTCCTGTATTATGCTGCCGCTGTCGAGGTAGACGGGATGGACGGAGAGTTCAGCGGAGTCCATATCAACTCAGAAAACTCCCGGGCAGAGCGGGTGATCGTGAACGGCTATGAGGTCATCATGGTTGTGAACGAAGCAATGCAGCCCTGTCTGCCGACAGTTTACCTGTGGACCGATCAGAACTATCTCTATGAACTGAACGTGGACGATACGCGGATGTTTGATCTGCTTGAACTGGAAAAAGTAATTGACAGCATGCACGAGGTGCCGCTGACAAAAAATGAATAATTGGAGGGACAATTTATGAAGCGCATGATCTCAATTCTGCTTGCATTTATTCTGCTGCTCACAATGTTTGTAACCGTATCTGCCGCCGAGGTTGCGCCCGGCCCGGGCGACCCGCTGGTGCCCGAGTATACGTATATTTCCAACGTTTCAGCCACGCTGACAGCCAGCGGAAAGACGCTCACCGTAAAGCTCTACTGCAAGGGGGTTGTCGGCACGACCAGCATTTCCGCCACCTTCTATTTGCAGCGCTGGAATGGAAGCTCCTGGGTCAGCGCGCCGTTTGGGTCTGCAAGCGCAATATCCGCAACCGCCGCCGGCCGCGAAATGAACCGCACATTCACCGCAACCGTGAGCAGCGGAACCTATCGCATCAAAGCAGTATTTAAGGTCTACTGCAACGGCAGCTCTGAAACTGCAACGGTATACAGCAATACCGTCACAGTTTGATTCTTCCTTTCAGCCGAAAAGCACGCAGGACCCGGCGCCCCCTGGGGGACGTCGGGTCCTGCGTGCTTGACAAAAGGAAGAGAACGCATTTTCGCATTCTCTTCCTTTTTGCGCTTGATACGATGAAGCCTTGTGAAGCATCAGGGCATCCGTCTGTGCGAAGAAACGCCGGGCGCCATGAAAAGGCGGTCTGAGACGGTGGGCGGGCTTAATGGCTGCTGCTTGTGCTGGCAGAGACGGAGCTGCTTACCACAATCATCATGAGAATCATGGTAATGATGGCAAGCTCCACAGAGGCGGTGAGCATGGCGGAGACGCCGCTGCCCTCCTGCCCGGTCAGAGAGGCCTGCACCATCTGCACCGCAAACATCCTGCGGCACTCCCGGCCCACGCCGAAGATGCCCCGGAAGGGCTTGTACTGCTTCAGGCAGTCGTCCGCCTCGCAGATCCGGGCAACCAGCAGGTCTGCAGGCAGGTTGGAATCGGCAAGAATGCCCAGGATTGCCAGCCTGCTCCCCCTGCCCAGGGAATGGCCCGCCGCCTTCAGCCCCTCGGCAAGGGCACACAGCTTTTCGCACTTGTCCTCGGCCCGGCCGCCGCTGACGGCAAGGACGTGGCTGAGCATCTGCAGCGTGTTTCGGTCCGCCTTCAGCCTGCCCTTGAGCAGGCCGTAGACGGTCTCCGCGTTTTCATACACGGTGGCGGCGTCTGTGTGGGACACCGCCATCAGGGCGGCGAAGGGCAGGTCGTTTTCGGAGGTCAGCCAGGGGTGGGCGCGCTTCATCTCTTTGTAAATCTGCCTGGTCTTTTCCGCCGCAGGCGCAACGGTGGCGCTCTGCTCGGCCAGGAGCATGGCGGCCAGCACCGTCTGCTCCCCGCTGAAGAAGGTCTTGATCTGCTGATAAGCGTCCTTCAGCCTGTCAAAATACAGGGCAGGGTCCGGGGCAAGGGCCATTTTGCAGCGCACAAGCAGCTCATCGGAGCCGCGGAAGTTGGAGAATACCCCCGCCCGCTGCTTCAGGAGCTTCTTGCAGGTTTTGATCCGGTCCAAATCCGGGGTGACGCCTGCGGCAAGATACACCCCGGCGCAGGCCAGGGTCATTTCGGTAAAGGACATCTTGTTGCCCGCCGCCAGAATCCGGTAATTTTCCGCCAGGGACGCACACGTTTCTTCCATCTGTCGATCCATGGGTTGTATCCTCTCTTTCTGCACGCAGGGGGTGCGCCTTGTGTAAAATCTTCCAATCACTACAGACCTATCATAACATCACCACAGCAATTTGCAAGTGATATTGCGCCTGCGGATCAGTGATATTTTGCGGCAGAGCCGCAAAGTGAGAATATATTCGCCTCCTAAACTGGGCGAAGCCCAATCGCACTCGGCGTCAGCCGAATATCACTGCGCAGCAATCTCGCTCGCCGAAGGCGAATATAACTGAAAAAGTATCTTTTGTCCGTGGACAAAAGATACTTTTTCATGGTGCGGGAGATGGGACTTGAACCCACACGTCTATGGTTGGACACAGGCACCTCAAGCCTGCCTGTCTACCTATTCCAGCACTCCCGCGGGTGCGCTTTTCCAAGCACGGGTATTATATAACAGGACAAATCGTTTGTCAACTGTTTTTTTCGTCTTCCCCTGCCGGCATATCCGCCGCCGGGGGGAAGGCCAGGGTCACCTTGAACAGATCCCCGTCTATGGTCAGGTCAAACTCGCCCCCCTGCAGCTGGGTCAGGCTTTGGGCAATGGCCAGGCCCAGGCCGCTGCCCTCGGTGTGGCGGCTGGCGTCGCCCCGCACAAAGCGCTCCATCAGCTCCCGGGGCGCAATGTTCAGCGGTGCGCTGGAGACGTTGCGGAACACAATCTGCACCTTCCCCTCCACCATGGCCGCGGTGAGATAGACCCGGGTCAGGGGCTGGGTGTACTTGCAGGCGTTGTGCAGCAAATTGTCAAACACCCGCCACAGCAGCTCGGGGTCCGCCTGGATCAGCGGAAGCTCCTCCGCCAGGTCCAACACCGATTGGATCTGCCGGGCCTCCAGCCGCTCGCTGTACTCCCCCGCCGCCTGCTGGAGCAGCAGACGCACGTCTGTGGGCTCCGGGTTCACCGGCATGCTGCCTGTGCTGGCCTTGGAGGCCTCTACCAGGTCTACCACCAGCTTTTTCAGCCGGTCGGACTGCCGCTCCAACACCTCAAGATACTCCGGCGCATCCGGAGAGTCCAGGCCCTTGGTGCGGAGCAGGTTGACATAATTCACAATGGAGGTGAGGGGCGTTTTGATGTCATGGGAGACGTTGGTAATCAGCTCCGCCTTCATCCGCTCGCTGCGCATCTGCTGGTCCACAGCCTGCTGCAGGCCCTGGCCGATGCCGTTGAGATCCTCGGCATAGCGGCGCAGGCCGGGCAGCATCCAGCTGGTGTCGATCTTCTCTGCAATGCCGTTTTCCCGCATGGTGTGGCCGCCCCGCTCAATGGCCCGCAGATTCATGGCAAGGGCCAGGCACAGGGGGGTGAGCAGCAGCTTTTCCGCCACCCAGAGCCAGAGCACCGCCTGATGTCCCAGGCCGAAGATGGCCAGGGCCTCCACGCCGCTGAGCAGCAGCCACACGGAGAACTGCTTCCACACCAGGTCCATGTTCCGGCTGAAAAACCCAAAGCCCCGTTTGAGCCACTGCCACAGGCGGGACAGGAGGGTTCTGTCCAGCACGGTGCCCAGCTTCCACCGCACGCTGAGACTGAGCACCACCCACAGGGCCAGCAGGGTGCGGAAGATTACCTTGATGCCGAAGACCAGCGAGATGGCAATGGCCCGGTAGAGCGCCCGTTCGCTGCTGTCCGACCAGGCGTCCAGTCCCAAAAAGGGCAGGATCCACAGCGCCGCCACCAGCAGCAAAAAGCCGTCCAGCGGCAGCTTGTCCGCCCAGGACTGGTGGATCACCTCCTCTCCGGGGCGCAGGCCGGCCCCCCGGATCAAAAAGGTGAGCAGCACCGCGCTGAGAATCACACTGGCCAGCGCGCCCCAGGTCAGTTCTATCCGCCGGGCAGTCATCCAGTCCAGGGCCTTCAGGGCCAGGTAGTACTGGTCGTGGGCCACCAAGGGCTGGCGCAGGCCCACGTTGAGATAGAGCTCAGAGCCGAAATAGCTGCTGATGGTGACGGTGATGGACTCGTCGCTCTCCACAACCCAGTCCACGGAGTAGAGCTCCTGGTTGGGCTCCAGCTCCCGGCGGAAGCTGTCTTCAAAGGATCTGGCAGAGGCCTCGTCCGGAAAGCTGCGGGTGATGGAGCGCATGGCTTCGTCACTGAACACCGTCTGGAAGGTACGAAGCAGGGCCTCATGGTCCTCCACCAGCTCGTTTTTCAGAATGGGCTGGTGGTTGCTGTCGTAGTAGGTGAACAGAAAGTTGGTCTGGGTGGGGTCGTTGTAATAGCCCAGGCTGTCAGACAGCCACTCCGTGTCGGTAGGTGCAGGATGCATCGCGTACTCCACCACGTTGGAGGTGTACAGCCGGTCGGCGTCCTGCTGCAGCAGCTCCCGGATGACGTCCTGGCGCAGGCTGTAGCCGCCGTCGATATAGCTGCTGTGCTCCATCATCAGGCCTACCGCGGTGATGCACAGCACCCCCATAAACACCGTGAGCGCCAGCAGCATGGCGGCGGCGATCCGTGCCGCCGGTTTGGTGTAGAGAGTTTTCATGGCCCGCTCCCCTGCCGCTTACTGTTCCTGGATCTTGTACCCCTTGCCCCAGACCACCTTGAGATACCGGGGCTCGGCGGGATTGATCTCAATCTTTTCACGGATGTGGCGGATATGCACCGCCACGGCATTCTCCGCCCCCATGGGGGACTCGTCCCAGACAATGCGATAGATCTCCTTGGGAGAGAACACCTTGTCGACGTTTTTCATCAGAAGGCAGAGGATGTCATACTCCAACGGCGTCAGGCTGACCCGCTCGCCGTCTACAGTGACTGCCTTGGCGTTGTCGTCCAGGACAATGCCGCCCACCTTGATGGTGCGCGGGCCGCCGCCCCCCAGCTGCATATATCGCCGCAGCTGGGACCGGACCCTGGCCTGGACCTCCACCGGGTTGAAGGGCTTGGTAATGTAGTCGTCGGCGCCGAGATTCAGGCCCTGGATCTTATCCTCATCCTCGCTGCGGGCGGAGAGCAGGATCACCGGCACGTTGGATTCGGCCCGAATGGCCCGCATCACCGCCAGGCCGTCCATCCCGGGCATCATGATATCCAGCAGCACCAGATGAATCTCCTGGCTGCCAAACAGCTCCAGGGCCTGCAGCCCGTCATAGGCCTCCAGCACCTCGTAGTCCGGCGCTGAGAGATAGATTTTCAGTGCGGAGACGATATCCTTTTCATCATCACAAACCAAGATACGATACATGGGGACATTGCTTCCTTTCTGAGTGCGAATACAGGATGTCTCGCAAATTCATTCCTGTTCTACATGATAGCAGAGCAGGCCGGGAAAATCAATTGACAAAATCCTTAAAAATTCTTTGTCTCCGGGACGGGTTTTTTCTCTTGCGCAGGGGCAGGCGCTGTTGTACAATAGACCCATCTTCACTGCAGAGGTGCGCCATGGAGCATACGATACAGGTGATTGCCACCATTCACAACGACTATACCGCCAAGTTCGGCATCCCCCGGCAGAGCGGCCTGGTGCCCCAGGTGCGCTCCAGGGTGGTGTTTGCGCCGGAGTTTCGCAACCCGGAGGCCCTGCGGGGCCTGGAGGGCTTTTCCCACCTGTGGCTGATCTGGCAGTTTTCCCAGGCGGTGCGGGAGCACTGGTCCCCCACGGTGCGGCCTCCCCGGCTGGGTGGCAACGCCCGGATGGGGGTATTTGCCACCCGCTCCCCCTTCCGGCCCAATCCCCTGGGCCTCTCCTGCGTGGCGCTGGAGGGTTTGGAGGTCACCCGGGACGCGGGCACGGTGCTGGTGGTCTCCGGTGCGGATCTGATGGACGGCACCCCCATCTATGACATCAAGCCCTATCTGCCCTATGCCGATGCCCACCCGGAGGCCCGAGGCGGCTTTGCCGCCGCCGCCCCCGACGATCTGCTGAAGGTGGAGGTCCCCCCTGCCCTGGCCGGCAAAATGGACCCTGCACAGCTGGAGGCCCTGGGGGCCGTGCTGGCCCAGGACCCCCGCCCCGCCTATCAGCGCACAAGCGGGCGAAGCTACGGCATGGACTTTGGGGGCTGGCAGGTGCGCTTTACCGTGGACGGCAGCGTCCTGCGGGTGACCGGACTGGACAAAGTATGAGTTTGCCGGGATTTGCGGTTGCAAATCCCGCCGTTTTCCTGTATACTCTAGCAGAAAGGAAGTGTCTGCCCCATGGAACCCAACGAGCTGCCCCAGGCCGCCCCGGCAAAAAAGCCGGATTCCCAGCTGCTGCTGGTGATTGCCCTGGGGGCAGGAATTGTGCTGCTGGCAGGGATGCTGCTGCTGACCCTGCTGCGGCCTGCGCCGGAGCCCCCCGCGCCCCCACAGACTGAGGCCGTCACCCAGGCCCCCACCGAGCCGGTGGACCCCAAAACCCTGCGGCCGGAGGACCGCACCCCCACCCAAAGCATCACCATGCTCTGCGTGGGCGACAACCTGATGCACAACACCGTGATGTGGTCCGGCCAGACCGAGGACGGAGGCTATGACTTCCGGCCCATGTACCGGTATGTAAAGGATGAGATCTCCGCCGCGGATCTGGCGGTGATCAACCAGGAGACCATTTACATCAACGACCCGGAGGAGTTCACCAACTACCCCTCCTTTGGCGGGCCGGTGCAGATCGGCGAGGCGCTGATCGACACCGGGTTTGACGTGGTCCTCCAGGCCACCAACCACTGCCTGGACAAGGGCAGCCGCGGCATTCTGGACACCATCGCCTTTTGGCGGCAGCACCCGGAGATGACCTTTTTGGGCATCCACGACAGCCAGGCCGACGCTGACACCATCCGCGTGGTGGAGTGCCAGGGTATGCGCATTGCCATGCTGAACTACACCTACGGCACCAACGCCGGCCTGCCCCCCGAGGACTATATGATCGACTACCTGGACGACGAGGACCGGATCGCGGCCCAGATCGCCCAGGCCAGGGCCCAGGCGGACCTGGTGCTGGTCTTCCCCCACTGGGGATCTGAGAACACCTTTGCCCCGGACGACTTTCAGCGCAGATGGGCCCGGTTCTTTGCCGACCAGGGCGTGGACGCGGTCATCGGCGGCCACACCCACACCCTGCAGCCCCTGGAGATCCTGACGGGCAAGGACGGCAACCACATGCCGGTGTACTGGTCCCTGGGCAACTTTGTCTCCCACATGGCGGCGGGGCAGAATATGCTGGGCGGCATGGCCTGCCTGACCATCAGCCGGGACGATTACGGGGTGTACGTCTCCGACTGCAGCCTGCGCCCCACCATGACCTACGGCACCCACGACTTTGGCCGGTGGGAGTTTTACCCCATGGCGCTGGAGGATTACACCGACGACATGGCCGCCCACCACTTGATTGACAACACCTCTGTTGAGGAGATGTGGGAGCTGTACCACGAGATTACGGGACAATAACCGCTGCGGCGCCGGCCTTTTGGGCCGGCGCTTTTTTCACCGGCTGAATCCACAAAACCCGGCGGCGCTTTTCGTGCAAAAGGCCAAATTCCCCCGGCTTCGATTGACAGCCCGGGCTTTTTCACGTATAATATTCAGAAATACCATCCGCTTGTGGAGAAAGGAAGAGATCAAATATGCGTCTTCTGCTCAAGCACTGTGACATTCTCACGCTGGAGGGCGACCGCTGGCATACGCTCAGGGACGCCTATCTGGGCGTGGAGGGGGACACCATCTGTTACCTGTCCGAAACCGCGCCGGAGACCCCCTTTGACCGGGAAAAGGATCTGAAGGGCAAGCTGCTGATTCCCGGGCTGATCAACTGTCACTGCCACAGCCCCATGGTCTTTCTGCGGGGCATCGGTTCGGATCTGAAGCTGCAGGACTGGCTGTACCACTATATCTTCCCCACCGAGGCCCGGTGGACCGACCGGGGGATCCGCAGCGCCAGCGAGCTGGCCATCCTGGAAATGCTGAGCAGCGGCATCACCTCCTTTTCCGATATGTACTACCGCAGCGAGGTGACCATTGAGGCCCTGTGCCGGGCCGGCATGAAGGCCAACATCACCCGCTCCACCCAGGGCCGGCCCGACCTGCCCTACGAGAAAAACCAGGACTGCAAGGAGGGCATCGCCCTGTTTGAGCAGTTCCACAACTACAACGGGGGCAAGATCAAAATCGACTTCTGCATCCACGCGGAGTACACCAACACCCCCGAGACCATCCGGGCCTACAGCGCCGAGTGCCTGGCCCGGGGCGGACGGATGCACCTGCACCTGTCCGAGACCAAGCACGAGCAGCAGGCCTGCGTGGAAAAATACGGCATGACCCCCGCCGCCCTGTTTGAGCAGCTGGGCACCTTCCGCAGCCCCACCACCGCGGCCCACTGCGTGTGGCTCACCGAGGAGGATATGGATATCCTGAAGGCCAACGGCGTCAGCCCGGTGCACTGTCCCTCCAGCAACATGAAGATCGGCAGCGGCTTTGCCCCGGTGCAGCGGATGCTGGACAAGGGCCTGAACGTCACCCTGGGCACCGACGGGGCCGCCAGCAACAACAATCTGAACATGCTGGAGGAGCTCCACCTGGCCGCCATCATCCACAACGGCTACACCGGCGACCCCACCGTGATGAAGCCCGGCGACCTGCTCACCATGGCCACCCGGAACGGGGCAAGGCTCCAGGGCCGGGAGGACACCGGCGAGCTGAAGGTGGGCAAAAAGGCCGACATCGTGGCCATCGACTTTGACAAGCCCCACCTGATCCCCGCCTTTGACTACCCCGCCATGCTGGCCTACGCCGCCCAGGGCAGCGACGTGTGCATGACCATGGTGGACGGACAGATCCTGTATGAGAACGGCGAGTATCTGACCCTGGACGCGGAGAAGGTCATGTACGAGGCCCGCAGCGCCCTGCGGGAGCTGTATGATTGACCGCGGCGCCCCCCAGCGGGCGGATCACGACCTGGCCTTTATGCTGCGCTACGAGAACATCGCCTGGTATGAGGACGGGGCGGTGCGGATTCTGGACCGGCGGATTTATCCCGCCCGGGTGGAGTTTGTCACCTGCCGCACCCATCAGCAGGTGGCCCAGGCCATCACCGACATGGTGACCCAGAGCTGCGGCCCCTTTACCGCCGCGGCAGCGGGCATGGCCCTGGCAGCCTGGGAGTGCCGGCAGCTGGACACGGCCGGGCAGCTGGAATACCTGGCCCGGGCCGCCCGGACCATCTCCCACGCCAGGCCCACCACCGTGGGCCGGATGGCGCGGATCACCGGCGGCTGCATGGAGGCCGCCCGCCTGGCCCTGGACGAGGGCAGGGCTGTGGACCGGGCCATTGTGGACCACCTGATTCGGTCCAACAACCTGCGCTACACCAAGGTGGACCGGATTGCCGCCCACCTGGTGGACCGGTTCCCCAAGGACGCAAAGATCATGACCCAGTGCTTTGGGGAGACCATTGTGGGCATGATGCTCCGCCAGGCCAGGGCCCGGGGCATGAAGCTGCGCCTGTTCTGCCCGGAAACCCGGCCCTACTTCCAGGGCGCCAGACTCACCGCCACGGTGTGCAGCGAAATGGGCTTTGACACCACGGTGATCACCGACAATATGCCCGCCTACGTCATGGCCCGGGAGGGCATCGACGCCTTTACCTGCGCCGCCGACGCCATCTGTCTGGACGGCCACGTGGTAAACAAGGTGGGCACCTACCAGATTGCCATTGCCGCCCGCTACCATGGCATCCCCTTCTACGTCACAGGGGTGCCGGATGCAGGGCACCCCGACCGGGAGAGCGTCCACATTGAGCTGCGGGACCCGGAATTCGTCCTGCAGGCCATGGGCGTGCGCACCGCGGCGCCGGGGGTGAAGGGGTACTACCCCTCCTTTGACATCACGCCGCCGGAGCTGGTGACCGGGGTGGTCACTGACCTGGGAATCTTTTCCCCCAAGGCGCTGGGACGGTATCTGGAGCAGGCAGAAATCGGTCCGTATGAAATGATTGTATAAATTTTCCAGCCAAAACTGACTAAAAATTCACGAATTTAGCTATTTACAAATCCAAAATATGTGTTATAATGGACTTTGTAAAAGCGCCAGTAATTCTTTAGAGGAGGAATTCATCATGAAAAAAGTGTTGGCCCTGCTTCTGGCCCTGGTTACCATCTTCAGCGTGACCTGCGTTGCTTTTGCCGAGGGCAGCGCCGAAGAAAATCCCGAATACAAGATTGAGGTGATCCTTGACCTGCCCACCCCCGTGTCTGACAGGGTTGAGATGCACAAGGACGGCGAGACCTTCACCTACACCGCCTCTGACAAGGACAACTACAAGTTCGACAGCTTTGTCATTGAAGGCAAGTACGAGAACCTGGTCATCAACGGCAACACCATCACCTTCACCGTGAAGGGCGACTGCGTGGTCCACGTCAAGTACAAGGACGTGACCCCCACCGAGAACCCCACCGACAAGACCAATACCTCTCCCTCCACCGGCAGCCCTGTGCTGGTGCTGTTCGGCCTGGTGATGATCGGTCTGTGCGGCGCCTATGTTGCCACCCGCAAGCTGATCCGGAACAAGTAAGTCACTGTAAAATCGCCCCGCTGCATGGCAGCGGGGCGTTTTTTTGCGTTGGGGGGCCGGCCGGCCTTTCATACGCTTCTCCAATAAAACGATTCAAAAATCGTTTTATCATTTTGATTTGCAGGAAGAGATATGGTACAACAGATTCCCCCGGCCCTTGCCCGGGGCTGCATACCCAAATAGGGATGCAGTATAAAAATGTTTTTAAACATTTTTA
>DFIE01000135.1 GCA_002372735.1 Clostridiales bacterium UBA3705 | reverse complement strand
CCCCTTCCACCTGGCGGAGCAGATGACCGACGAGTACACCGTCACCGTGGCCCTGCTCCACGACGTGGTGGAGGACACCCCCTATACTCTGCAGGAGCTTGCGCAGATGGGCTTTCCCGCCCGGGTGGTGGAGGCCCTTGGCCTTTTGACCCACGACCCGTCCGTGCCCTATCTGGAATATGTGGCGGCCATCAAGCCCAATCCCATTGCCCGGGCGGTGAAGCTGGCGGATCTGCGCCACAACAGCGATCTGTCCCGCCTGGACAGGGTGGACGGCAAGGCCCTGGCCCGGGCGGAGAAATACCGAAAGGCAATTGCGCTGCTGGAGGCGTGAACCGATGGGGGAGAGGATATGAAATACAAGCATACCAACCGGCCCGGATTCTGGCTGGGCTTTGTGGATTTTTTCACTGCGGGGTTGTTTTTCCTGCTGTATATGCCCCTGGGCGGGCTGCAGCAGGAGCTGGATGAGATTTTGGGCCGCAGGACCCAGCGGTATTGGGTGGCCTACGTGCTGGGCATCCCCACCCTGTTTGTCTATACTCTGGTGTGGATGGCCCGGATTTCCGAGGAGCTGAAGGCGAAGGCCATAGACATGGGCATTGCCGGCCCACACACCTCCTGGTGGCATATGTTCGGCTGGAACGTCTTTGGCATTTTCTGCTTCGGGCCCATGATTGCCACCTGGCGGTTTTTCGGCACCCTGAACGCCATTGAGCGGCAGCTGAACCAAGAGGCAGAGCAGGCTGGCCCAGACCCGGCGGAGGAACACGAAACGCACAAATAAATTGCGCCGATTGCCTAACTTAGGGGTTTACAGCAGGGCAATTATTGTGTATAGTATGAGAAAAGCTGCCCTGTGCGGCAGCCTTTGGAATTTTACGAAAAGGGGTAACAGCAATGGCTGTCACAGCAAAAGACATTATTCGCCTGATTCAAGAGCAGGACATCAAGATGGTGGACTTCAAGATTGTGGATATCAACGGGCAATTCCGCCACGTCACGGTTCCCGCCGCCAACTTTACCGAGCAGACCATGGAAAACGGCATCGGCTTTGACGCCTCCAACTACGGCTATGCCGTGGTGGAAAAGAGCGACATGGTCTATATTCCCGACCTGGAAACCGCGGCCATCGATCCCTTCTGCGAGATCAAGACCCTCTCCATGATCGGCAACGCCATGATCATTGACAACCCGACAAACCGGCCCCTTGCCCAATATCCCCGCAACATTGTAAAGGCCGCGGTGGAGTATATGCGCAGCACCGGCATTGCAGACACCATGCAGATCCTGCCCGAGTTTGAGTTCTATCTGTTTGACCAGGCCGGCTGGACCGTGGAGCACAACCAGGTGGGCTATTCCATCGATGCCCGGCAGGCCCACTGGAACAGCGCCGTGGAGGGAACCGGCTGCGTGGTGCCCTTCCAGAAGAACTACCACATTGCCAAGCCCTTTGACAACACCTACGAGTGCCGCAGTGAGATGTGCATGGAGATCGAAAAGGCCGGCATCCCCGTGAAGTACCATCACCCCGAGGTGGGCGGCGCCGGTCAGTTTGAGATCGAGCCCCTGCTGGGCGAGATGACCAAGATGGCCGACGGCACCATGATGGTGAAGTATATCATCCGCAACGTGGCCCGGAAGTACGGCCTTACCGCCACCCTGATGCCCAAGCCGGTCTACGGCGAGGCGGGCAGCGGGATGCACGTGCACATGCTGCTGCTGAAGGACGGCGAGCCTGTCTTCTCTGACGACGACGGCTACTCCCACCTGAGCAAAGAGGCCCACTGGTTTATGGGCGGCCTGCTGAAGCACATCGCCTCCCTGTGCGCCATTACCAACCCCTCCACCAACTCCTTCAAGCGGCTGGTGCCGGGCTTTGAGGCCCCGGTCACCGTGGGCTACGCCACCTCCAACCGCAGCGCGGTGATCCGCATCCCGGCCTATGCCAAGTCCCCTAAGCTGCGCCGGTTTGAGCTGCGCAACCCCGACGCCACCTGCAACCCCTACTTCTGCTATGCCGCCATTCTGATGGCCGGCCTGGACGGCATCGAAAATCACATCGATCCCCATGAAAACGGCTGGGGCCCCTACGACATGAACCTGTTTGACCTGCCCGAGGAGGAAAAGGCCAAGCTGCACCAGCTGCCCACCCGGCTGGAGGACGCCCTGGACGCCCTGGAAGCCGACCACGCCTATCTCACCAAGGGCGGCGTCTTCCCCGAGGAGCTGATCGCCAACTATCTGAAAACCAAGCGCGCAGAGTGCCTGGAGCTCTCCAAGATCCCCCACCCGGCAGAGTTTGACCGGTATTTCAACCTGTAATCGCCCAAAAGAAGGACGCCCTCTCCAAGCGAGAGGGCGTCCTTTTTCAGCGCCGTGGGTGTGATTCTGTGCTGACCCACACGGCGGGGAAGCTCCGAGTTGTCCGCGGATCGGAGCGATCGTCCGATGGTAATCCGTGTAGATGGCCGGCCAAGCGGTGCCAAATAGGGAGTCCGGCAGGCCGAGGCCAATGAATGCCAGGTAGATCATGATCAGCAATAGAGTGCCCATGTTTTCAGTCTCAAATACCGATTTATCAATTTGACTCCATATTCTGCTTGGCGGTT
>DFIE01000088.1:4580-4766 GCA_002372735.1 Clostridiales bacterium UBA3705 | reverse complement strand
ACATCTCCACGATCTGCACCAGGGCGGCAATGACCAGGATGAAGAGGATGGTCTTCATAAAGTCCAGGCCCAGGGGCGCCAGAACGTAGTCGTACAGCAGGCTCGCCACCGCAGAGGCGATGGTGATGACAAAGATCACCGCGCCGCCCAGGGAGGCCGAGGCCTTCATCTGCTTGGACACGCCCA
>DFIE01000088.1:0-4517 GCA_002372735.1 Clostridiales bacterium UBA3705 | reverse complement strand
AACGAGCAGATGCCCAAAAACTGGTTGAGCACCACGTTGTTGATCAGGGCGGCGCCCACCACAATGAGGATCAGACTGGTTGTACCGCTCACTGCTTGGCCACCTCCTCCTTCTTGTCGCAGGCGGCGGAGCAGGTGCCGCAGCAGCCGTCACAGCCGCTCTCCACCAGCTTGCGCTGCCGGGTCTTGATGCCGATGGCGTTCATGATGATGATAAACAGGGCGATCACCAGGAAGGCGCCGGGGGGCTGGACAAAGATGCCGATGGGCTCCAGATTGGAGGGCAGCACCCGGGCGCCGAAGGCGGTGCCGTTGCCCAGAATCTCCCGGACCAGGCCCGCCAGGGTCAGCGCCACGGTGAAGCCCAGGCCCATGCCGATGCCGTCCATCACCGCAAGGCCGGGGGTGTGCTTGTTGGCGTAGGCCTCGGCACGGCCCAGGATGATGCAGTTGACCACNNTCAGCTCGCGGATGATGCCGATCAGGGTGATCGAGCAGGTGAAGCCCAGGCCCATGCCCAGGCCGTCCACCGCGGAGATCACCGGGCCGTTCTTGCTGGCGAAGGCTTCCGCCCGGGCCAGGATGATGCAGTTGACCACGATCAGCGGGATGTAGATGCCCAGGGCCTCGTACACCGCGGGCAGATAGGCCTGGATCAGCAGCTCGGTGACGGTGACCAGGGAGGCCACCACCACAATGTAGGACGGCAGGCGCACCTGGTCGGGAATCACCTTGCGCAGCAGGGAGATCACCAGGTTGGAGAGGATCAGCACCGCCGTGGTGGACAGGCCCATGCCGATGCCGTTCATGGCCCGGGTGGACACTGCCAGGGTGGGGCACATGCCCAGCATCAGGATCAGGGTGGGATTTTCTTTGATCAGGCCGTTATACAGCCGTTCTGTATACTTGTTCATGTCATTCCCCCCTCATGTGGTTGGCGTAGAAGTCCAGGGCGGCGTTCACCGCGTTGACCACGGCCTTGGAGGTCACCGTGGCGCCGGAGACGCCGTCAATGCCGTCATCGCCGGAGCCCCCCAGCTGGAAGGCGGAGGTCTTGCGGTTGTTGAACTGGTCCATAAAGTCCGGCTCGCCGCAGAGCATGCCCTTGCCCGGGGTCTCGTGGAGCTCGGTGAAGGAGATGGAGTTTACCGTGCCGTCGGGGGCGATGCCCACCGACAGGGTGACGTTGCCGTCATAGCCCTCGGCAGAGGTGACGGACACTGCGTAGCCCGCCACGTTGCCCTGGGCGTCTGTGCCCACCACGGCCTCGTTGATGTACACCCGGCCAAAGCCGGTGCCGTAGACCTCGCCGCCCAGGTCCTCCACAGAGACAAACTCAAAGCTCTCCGCCTGGGGGACCACCGCCCGGTAGGCCGCGGCGCTGGCCGCCTGCTTCTGGGCGTCGATGGTGTCCTTGGTCATGGTGAACACCCCGCTCAGGGCCAGGCCGGAGATCAGGGCGATGACCGTAAGGGCGATGACCGGCTTGGGGATCCGGAAGCCCGGGGTCTGTTCCCCGTTCTGGATGCGGATGGCCCTCTTGCGGAAGGCGTAGGGCTTGGAGATGATGTAGGTGTCGATCAGCGGGACAAAGAGGTTTGCAATGATGATGGAGTAGCTGAAGGAGTCTGCGGCGGAGCCGTAGATCCGGAACATGGCGCCTAAGACGCCGATGAGCAGGCCGTAGACCGTCTGGCCCAGGCGGCTGACCGGAGAGGTGACGTAGTCTGTGGCCATGTAGAAGGCGCCCAGAATCACGCCGCCGCCGCACAGATGGGCCGCCAGGAAGCCGGGGTCAAAGCCCTGGCCGCCGAAGAGCCCCATAAACAGGGTGAAGCCGCCCAGCACCGAGAAGCAGATCTGCCCGTGGATAAAGTCGAAGGCCCACAGCAGCATGCCCCCCACCAGCAGGGCCAGAATGGAGCTGCCGATGACGCCGTTGGTGTTGCCCAGGAACATCTGTGTGATGTTCACCGCCCGGCCCGCGGCCAGCTCGGCAATGGGGGTGGCGGTGGTCACGCCGTCGATGCTGTAGTCGGTCATGGCGTTGCTGAAGGAGATCAGCAGGAAGCACCGGGCCGCCAGGGCGGGGTTCACGAAGTTTTTGCCCAGGCCGCCAAAGGCGCATTTGACCACCAGGATGGCGAACACCGAGCCCAGAATGGGGGCAAACAGCGGGGTCCGGGGCGAGAGGGTCAAAGCCAGCATCAGGCCGGTGACCGCCGCGGAGCCGTCCTTCCAGGTGTCGGGCTTGTTGCAGAGCTTGTCAAAGATGAATTCCGTGCCCACGGCGGACACCACAGACACCAGCACCACCAGCAGCGCGTGCACCCCGCCCACAATGCAGCCCACCACCGTGGCGGGCAGCAGGGAGAGGAACACCATCCGCATAATAAAGCCGGTGGTCCATTTGTCGCGGATATGGGGGCCGGAGGAAAGGTTTAAGGTTGTGTTCATTTGTTACCTCCCGCCTGTGCGGCGCGCTTGCGCGCCAGGATTTCCGCCTTGGTCTGCTTGAAGGACTCGGTCAGGGGCCGCTTGGCCGGGCAGATGTAGCTGCAGGAGCCGCAGGCCACGCACTCCAGGCCGTAGAGCTTCTTCTCGTACCGCTCCAGGTTGCCCATGAGGATCGCCTCGGCCATCAGCTGGGGCAGCAGGCCCGTGGGGCACACCGTGGTGCAGCGGCCGCAGCGCAGGCAGGAGGTCATCTGCAGCCGGGCCTTTTGGGCCCCGTCCTCGGTCAGGAGGGTGAGCCCGTTGCTGGTTTTTTGCACGGGGATGTCCAGGCCGCTCAGGGCAAAGCCCATCATGGGCCCGCCGGTGAGGGCCTTTTGGACCACGGCGCCCTCCTTCAGCCCGCCGGCCGCCTCCAGCAGCTCGGCAAAGCTGGTGCCGTCACGGACCATGAAGTTGGAGGGCTCCTTCACCGCCTCGCCGGTGACGGTGATGCAGTGGCGGTACAGGGGCTCGTGCCAGACCACCGCCCGCTCAATGGCGTACAGGGTGCCCACGTTGTCTACAATGCAGCCCATGTCCGCCGGCAGCTTGGTGACGGGGTAATCCGCCCCGGCCACCACCTGGATCAGGCTGTGCTCGCCGCCCTGGGGGTATTTGGTCTGCAGGGGCAGCACCCGGATGCGGTCCTTCCCTGCCGCGGCCCGCTCCATGGCCCCAATGGCCTGGGGCTTGTTCTTTTCGATGGCGACGACGCCCTCGGCATTGGGGAACAGCCGGAGCACCAGCTCCAGTCCCTCCACGATCTCGGCGCTGTACTGGCGCATGAGCTGGTCGTTGCAGGTGAGATAGGGCTCGCACTCGGCGCCGTTGGCAATGACGTAGCGGATGCCCTCGGGGTTTTTGGGGGCCAGCTTCACGTGGGTGGGGAAGCCTGCGCCGCCCAGGCCGATGATGCCGGCCCACTGCACGGTCTGCAGCAGGCCGCCGTTGGTCAGGCCGGACAGATCCTGCCGCTGACCGATGCCCTCCATGGGGGTGAAGGCGCCGTCATTTTCCACTACAATGCACTCTGTCATGGCGCCGGAGACGGTGCGCCGCTTCTCCACCGCCTTGACCTTGCCGGAGCAGGAGCAGATCACATTGGCCGAGACAAAGCCGTCCGCCTGGCCGATGCACTGCCCCACCAAGACAGGATCGTTCTTTTTTACAATTGCTTTTGCGGGTTTTCCGATATGCTGGGCAAGGGGAAACACCAGCTCCCCCACAGGGTCGTAGGGCCGCAGCGGAGCTTCGGCGCTGAGCTCCTTGTGCCCGCGGGGATGTACGCCCCCCCGGAACGTGTCCTTCACACTTACTCCCTCCCGGTTATTTCTCGATGGGTTCCGGCTGCCCGGGGTTGCGTCGCGCCGGGCTGCCGTTTTCGTCAGATTGCACGGTAAATGCCATACCATCTCCTCATTATATTATCATATGCAACAAGATTTGTAAACCTCAAATCCTGTTTTTTCGCTGCAGTTTCTCGGGGCGCAAAAAGCCCGGGCCGGGGGCTCCCGGTCCGGGCAAGGGGATATTGGGTTATTGCACGGTCAGCGCGCCGCCGGCCACGTCAACAGTCAGGTCTGTGCCCGCTGCCACGTCGCCCCGGAGGATCCGCTTGGCCAGCATGGTCTCCACGGTGTGCTGCACATACCGGCGCAGGGGCCGGGCGCCGAACTGGGGATCGAAGGCCGCATCCACAATGAAGGCCTTGGCCCGGTCGGTCAGGGTGCAGTGCAGCTGCTTGTCCGCCAGGCGGCGGTTCAGATCCTGGATCTGCAGGTCGATGATCTTGTAGATCACGTCCTTGCTCAGGGGCTTGTAGAAGACGATCTCATCCAGGCGGTTGATAAACTCCGGCCGGAAGGTGGTCTTCAGCAGGGCGTCCACCTGGGCGCGGGCCTCGTCGGTGATCTCCCCCCGGGCGTCAATGCCGTCCAGCAGGATGTGGGAGCCCAGGTTGGAGGTCAGGATGATGATGGTGTTTTTAAAGTCTACGGTGCGGCCCTGGGAGTCGGTGATCCG
>DFIE01000168.1 GCA_002372735.1 Clostridiales bacterium UBA3705 | reverse complement strand
CGGGCGGATGTGGGCATCCGTCCCTACGGCACGCCTCGCCATTCTCCATTCTCAATTTTCAATTCTCAATTCCCAATCCGGTTTCGTCCAGCAGGGCCCGGATGGCCCGGGCCAGGGGGACCATGGCGGTGCGGGCCTCCTGCAGGGTGTTCTCCGTGGAGCCCACCTCGATGATCATGGCCCCGGGGCTCAGATCCCCGTTGAACCGCTCCCGCCGCAGATTCAGAGGCTTGACCAGCCCGCCGCCCTGCCGGGCCAGCAGAGCCTGGAGCTTCAGCGCGCAGCTGAGATTCGCCTCCCAGCCCGGGTGCTCCAGGCCCCCCTCGTCGGTGCCCACCACCAGCATCAGCCGGGCGCAGTCCGCCCCGTCCCACACCCCGGTCTCCCGCACCGGGGTGGCCAGGGCGTCCCGGTGCAGATCCAGCACCAGGCCGATCTCCGGCTCCTGCTCCAGCCAGGTTTTGATCCGCTGCCGGGCCACCGCGTAGGAGCTGTTGTAGGAGGGAGCGTCGCACAGGGTGGTGTCGTGGATCACCCGGAGCCCCAGCTCCTCCAGGGCCACGGTCAGGGCGTCCCCCACCGCCACCACGTTTTGGGCGGTGTCCAGGGTCCGGTGGTCCCCGGCGGACTCGTAGTCCTCCGGGCTGTAGGCCTCGCAGGCGTGGGTGTGGACAATCAGCACCGTCCGGCCCGCCAGAGCCGTGGGCGCCGCCAGCAGGGCCCCCTTGTCCACCGTATAGTCGCAGTTGCCCCCCAGCTCCAGGGCCTCCCCCTCCTCCGGGGTGAAGGCCGGCACCGTCTCCGCCACAGAGACGGTCTCTGTCTCCGCCGCGGTCTCCGTGGCCGGCACAGTCTCTGTCGCCGCCGCGGTCTCCGTGGCCGGCACAGTCTCTGTCACCGGCGGGGTCTCCGTGGCCGCGGCGGTCTCCGCAGCCGGCGTGGTCACAGCGGGGGCAGTGTCCGGGGGCACGGCCCCGGTTTGCAGATACACCACTGCCCTTGCCACCTGGGGCCGGCCGGCCAGCTCCGCGGCGGCGGCCCACAGCCGGGGCAGGGTGCCCGGGGCCAGGGCCAGCCGCAGGGCCAGGGCAAAGCCCACCAGCAGCCCGCACCACCCGGTGCGGGCTTTCTTTTCAAAAATCAGGGCCTGCATCCCATCCCCTCCTGGCATTAGCTTTGGCGGGACAAGCCGGACTTGTCCCTGCGCAAGCCCAGTATATGCACCGCCGGAGAAAAATAGAACCAAAACCACCTTGCAATCCCGGGGTAAATCCTGTATGATAGTGTCAGATATCACCAAAGGAGGATGTAACATGCGTTACGCATTTGGAGTAGATGTTGGCGGCACCACGGTGAAGCTGGGCCTCTTCTTTGAGACCGGCGAGCTGCTGGAGAAGTGGGAGATCCCCACCCGGCCGGAGCACGGCGGCAGCAGCATTCTGCCGGACATTGCCGCGGCGGTGGAGGGCTGCCTGACCCGGCGGGGCATTGCCAAGAGCGACGTGCTGGGCATCGGCATCGGCGTGCCGGGCCCGGTGGACGACGACGGCAACGTGAACCGCTGCGTCAACCTGAACTGGGGGGTCTTTAACCTCCACAAGGCCCTGGGGGAGCTGACGGGTCTGCACGTCAAGGCGGGCAACGACGCCAATGTGGCCGCCCTGGGAGAGTACTATGACGGCGGCGGCAAGGGCAGCCGGTCCATGCTGATGATCACCATCGGCACGGGCATCGGCGGCGGCTTTGTGGTGGACGGCCGGATTTTGAACGGCGCCCACGGCGTGGCCGGGGAGATCGGCCACCTGACCGTGGACCGCAGCCCCCAGGCCCGGCCCTGCACCTGCGGCAAGCGGGGCTGCGCCGAGCAGTACGCCTCCGCCCGGGCCCTGGGGATGCTGGCCATGGAGCAGCTGTGCCGGGACGAGCGGCCCAGCGCCCTGCGCAGCCAGGAGGAGGTCAGCTCCCGCACGGTGTTCCGCTGCGCCGCCCAGGGCGACGAGCTGGCCTGCGAGCTGCTGGACGGGGTGTATGACACCCTGGGCCTGACCATTGCCATGGGCTGCTGCATGGTAGACCCCGAGCTGGTGGTGCTGGGAGGCGGCATGTCCAAGGCCGGCCCCGTGCTGCTGCAGGGGGTGGAGCCCAAGTTCCGGGCCCATATGTTCCACGCCTGCAAGGACACCCGCTTCGCCCTGGCCACCCTGGGCAACGACGCGGGCATCTACGGCGGCTTCCATCTGGCCGCCGGGGAGTAAGCAGCCATGCTGTCCGGGGTCCCTCGCTTTGACATGAAGCGGCCGCCCATGCGGATGCATCTTCGGCCGCTGATCTGGATCGGGGTGCTGCCCAGCCTGCTGTCCCACCGGAACAAGCTGACCAAAATCCGCATGGAGGGCATCAAGCCCCCGTACCTGCTGCTGTGCAACCACAACTCCTTTATGGACTTTACCGTGTCCACCAAGGCCACCTTTCCCCACCGGGCCAACTACGTGGTGGCCATTGACGGCTTTCTCAAGCGGGAGTGGCTGCTGCGGTTCATCGGCTGCATCTGCAAGCGGAAGTTCACCAAGGACCTGCAGCTGGTGCGCCAGCTCAAGCGGGTCACCGACCGGGGGGACATTGCGGTGCTCTACCCCGAGGCCCGCTACTCCCTGTGCGGCACCACGGCGGTGCTGCCCCCGTCCCTGGGCAAGCTGGCCAAGCTGCTGAAGGTGCCGGTGGTCAGCCTGATCTGCCACGGCCACCATGTGAACTCCCCCTTCTGGAACCTGCCGGACCGGCACGTCCGGCCCACCGAGGCGGAGATGACCTGCCTGTTCACCGCCGAGGAGCTGGCCCGGGCCACCTGGCAGCAGGTGAACGAGAGAATCGCACAGGTCTTCCGCTATGACGACTTTGCCTGGCAGAAGGAGAAGGGACTGAAGATCCCCTACCCCGACCGGGCAGGAGGACTGCACAAGGTGCTCTACCAGTGCCCCCACTGCGGCACGGAGTACCGCATGGAGGGCAAGGGCATCCATCTGACCTGCCACAGCTGCGGCAAGGTCTGGGAGATGACCGAGCTGGGAGAGCTCCGGGCCCTGGAGGGGGAGACCGAGTTCTCCCATATCCCGGACTGGTACGAGTGGGAGCGGGCCAACGTCCGCGCCCAGGTGGAGGAGGGCAGCTACTGCTTTGACGGCGCCGTCCGGGTGGACGCCCTGCCCAACGCCCGGGGCTACATCGACCTGGGCCCGGCCCATCTGCGCCATGACCAAGAGGGCTTCACCCTGACCGGCAGGGCCATGGGAGAGGACTACCAGGTGCGCATCCCGGTGCCGGACCACTACTCTGTCCACATTGAATACGAGTATCTGGGCAAGTACGGCGACTGCGTGGACCTGAACACCGACACCGACACCCTGTACTGCTACCCCCAGGGGGAGGACTTTGCGGTGACCAAGCTGGCCCTGGCCACCGAGGAGCTCTACGCCCGCTGGGAGCGGCAGTGGCAGCAGGAGAGACAGGCCGCCCGGTCCGGCAGAAAATAAAAGAAAGCCGGCGGTATTTTGGACGTTCCAAAATACCGCCGGCTCTCTCTGCCCCGAGGCTCAGCCGGCCAAAAAGGCCTCCGGGTCCTGGGGGACGTTGTCCCGGTACACGGCAAAGTGCAGGTGGGGCGGCTGGCCGGCCTCCAGCAGGGCGGTGGTCCCCACGGTGCCCAGGCACTGGCCGGCCGCAACCTCCTGGCCGGCCTGGACGGGGATCTCCTCCTGCAGGTTGGCGTAGCGGGTCACCACCCCGTCCTCATGCCGGACGGTCACCGTCTGGCCCAAAAACTCGTCCCGGTACACGGCCTCCACCACCCCGTCCAGGGCGCAGCGGACCTCCTGCCCCTCCCGGGCCAGCAGATCCACCCCGGCGTGGGTGCGCCAATCCCGGGTGGTGGGCTGCCAGATCAGCCGGTCCATGGCAAAGACCTGGACGGCCTCTCCCTCCACCGGGCGGACGGCGGACCGGGCAGGGGCCTCCGCGGCTTCGGCGGTCTCAGGGGGGGCGGTCTCGGTCTGGGTGGGGGCGGGCTCCACCTTCACGGCGGGCTCCGCCGGGGCCTGGGTGGGCAGTGGTGCCTCCAGGACGGGGCTGTCAGGGGCCTGGGCCAGGGCCGGGCTGTCGGGCAGGGCCTCGGGTGCGGTCAGCTTTTTGCAGAACAGATAGCCCGAGACCCCAACGGCCACGGCGCAAAGGAAGAGCAGGATGTAAAAGCCCTTCTCCCGAATCAGTTCCACAGCGGTTTTCTTGTGTTGCATGGTAACACCTCCATGGCTCTACTGTGCCCAAAGCCATGGGAAAATATGCGTCCATGGGAAAAATTTTCCCCTTGCCGGGCCTCGACAGCTTCCTTCTCCGGCCGGTGGTATACTGGCCCCAGAACCAATGAGGAGGCGGTATCATGCTGATACAAATTGCAAGGCAGCTGGCGGCCCTGCTGCTTTGCCTGACCCTGGCCGTGTCCGGCGGGGAGGAGGGCTTTCTGGTGGGGCTGCGGGACCAGACCGAGCCGGACTGCTGGCTGTGCGATGTGGACGGGGCGGCCCTGGCCCCGGTGCCCGTGGGGGAGGACGTGACCCTGGGCCCCCTGGGGCCGGGGCGTTACCAGCTCCGGGCCGGCGGGGCCCTGCTGGGGGAGTTTCTGCTGGATCGGCAGGCGGTGATCCTGCGGGCGGGGGGCCGGCTGTGGACCGACGGAGAGCTGCTGCACCTGGCCCCCCAGCCCCCCGGCACCCTGAGCGTCCGCTGCACCCTGCCGGGGCCGGGGTACTATCCCCTGAGCCTGGCCGACAGCGGGGGCGACTGGCACACCTGCGTGGTGAATCTGGCCCCGGACACGGCCCAGGACCCGGGCGGCGGCTGGGTGCGCTGGGCGGAGTTCCCCGGCCTGCCCCCCGGAACCTGTGTGTTGTACTATGCCGGCCGGCAGGTGGCCCTGGCGGAGATCGCCCCCGGGGCCCTGACGGTGGCGGAGATCGGAATTGATGGTTGACAAGGCCGCCTGTTTGCGGTAAAATATAGACACTCTTCGGGGGGCCGGACCGATCCGGCTGAGATTGAGCGAAACGGCGCTCTCACCCGCGAACCTGATACGGATCATGCCGTCGTAGGGAAAGAGGTCTTCTCTTTTGTGCGCCGGCGGTTCTGCGTCGGTATTTTTGTACATTGGAGGAGACCATCATGAAAAAGAAAAGCACTGCACGCATCATCGCCGAGGGCGCCATCTGTATCGCCCTGGCCGTCGCCCTGAGCTACATGAAAATCCCCGTGGGGGCGGGCTTCGGCGGCTACGGCGGCTCGGTGGACCTGGTCATGATTCCGCTGATCATCTTTGCCATGCGGGCCGGCATGGGCTGGGGCATCGGCGCGGGCCTGATCTTCGGCACACTGAAGTTCTTCTTTGCCAACGGCACGGCCATCAACTGGGTGTCCATTATCTTTGACTACTCCGTGGCCTACGCCATGGTGGGCCTGGCGGGCCTGCTGCACCGCAACTACAAGCTGCTGCCCCTGGCGGCGCTGCTGGGCTGCCTGGGCCGGTTTGCCATCCATTTTATCAGCGGCGTCACGGTGTACGCCCAGTATCTGCCCGACGAGTTCATGGGCATTGCCAAGCCCTCGGTGTGGCTGTACTCCCTGCTGTATAACGGCAGCTATATGCTGCCCAACACCATCCTGGCGGTGGTGATCTGCGCCCTGCTGGTGATCCCGCCCCAGAGCGTGGCCGGCAACAAGGCCTGATTCTCAATTCCCATCCCCCCACGCGCCCTCCACGCCGAAGGGCGCGTGTTTTTAAGGAGCGCCCTATGAAAAAGAAGAAAGCCCTGCCCCATCTGCTGGTGGCCGGGGGTCTGCTGATTCTCACCCTGGCCCTGGCGGGGGTGGCCAAGCTGGCCCCGGGCAGCTGGTTTGCCCGGTATGCCGATTTCTCCCGCCGGGCGGTGGGGGCTGTGGGGTCGGTGACGGCCCTGGTGCCGGTGTGCCTGTGGCAGCTGGCCCTGGGCCTGCTGCTGGTGGTGGGCCTGGCGCGGCTGATCCGGGCCTTCCGGAAAAAGCAGGCCCTGGTGTGGCTGGCCTCCGCCCTGGAGCTGGTGAGCCTGCTGGTTTTTCTCTTTGTGGGCCTGTGGGGGCTGAACCACTTCGGCCCCAGCCTGGCCGACCAGCTGGGCATGGAGGTCCGGCAGTACACCGACCAGGAGCTGAAAACCGCCGCGGCCTACTACGCCGCCCGGGCCGGAGACTACGCCCTACAGGTGGAGCGGGACGAGAACGGCGACCCCATCCTTCCGGATTTTGCCGGCCAGTCCGCCCTGGCGGTGGCGGCCTATGAAAATCTGGGCGCCGCAGTGCCCCGACTGGCGGACCCGGTGGCCCGGGTGAAGCCGCTGCTGGGCAGCAAGGCCTTTGCCTACATGGGCGTCACGGGGATTTACGTCTGCCTCACCGGAGAGGCCGGGGTGAGCACCGAGACCTTTGGGGTGGCCCAGCCCTACACCATGTGCCACGAGCTGGGCCACAGCCTGGCCATCGCCGCCGAGGACCAGGCCAACTACGTGGCCTTCCTGGCCTGCGAGGCCTCCGACAGCCCGGTGCTGAAATACTCCGGCTACTACAACGCCTTTGTCTATTGCTACAACGCCCTCTATGACCGGGACCCCGCCGGGGCCAAAAGTCTCTGGGCCCTGTGCTCAGAGCCCATGCTCCACGACTGCAACGTCCACGTGGAGCACAACCGGCAGTACGAGGGCCAGGTCCAGGAGGCCGCCCAAAAGGTGAACGACACCTATCTCAAAACCTTTGACGAGCCTGCGGGGGTGCAGTCCTATGGCCTGGTGGTGGACTATCTCATCGCCCACTTTCAAGAGGTGAATTCTGTGAGCTGACCGGCTCACAAAACATACGAAGGGAGAACTACGCTATGAAACTGGAAAAAGTCGTTGTCGCCGGCGGCGGCGTGCTGGGCACCCAAATCGGCCTGATGTGCGCCTACGTGGGCAAGGATGTGACCTTCTGGCTGCGGTCTGAGGGCTCCATCGGCAGAACCATGCCCAAAATTGAGCGGTACTCCGGCCTGATGCTGAAGGACCTGCTCACCGCCAAGGCCATGCTGGGCAACCCCATGGGCAAATTCCTGTATCCCAAGGGCCTGATCCGGGACTGGGACGCCGCCACTGCGGAGTCCATTGACGCTCTGGCCGAGCAGGCCAAGAAGAACTTTGCCGAGAAGGTCCACATCGAGCTGGATCTGGGCAAGGCCCTGGCCGGGGCCGACGTGGTCATTGAGTCCATGTCTGAGGATCCCAAGGCCAAGATCGGCGTCTACACCGCCATGAAGGACCTGCTGGACGAAAAGACCATCCTGCTGACCAACTCCTCCACCATGCTGCCCTCCACCTTTGCGGAGTACACCGGCCGGCCGGAGAAGTATCTGGCCCTGCACTTTGCCAACACCATCTGGAAGAACAACACCGCCGAGGTCATGGGCCATCCCGGCACCGACCCCGAGATCTACAACGAGACGGTGAAGTTTGCCGACGAGATCAACATGATCCCCCTGCAGCTGCACAAGGAGCAGCCGGGCTACATTCTCAACTCCATGCTGGTGCCCTTCCTCAGCGCGGCCCAGGCCCTGCTGGCCACGGGGGTTGCAGACTACGCCACCATTGACAAGACCTGGGAGCTGGCCACCGGCGCCCCGGCGGGCCCCTTCAAGATCCTGGACATCGTAGGCCTGGAGACTGCCTACAACATCAACCAGATGAAGCCCGACGCCCACACCGAGGGCTCGGTGCACAATCTCATCGGCAAGCTGCTGAAGGAGAAGATCGACGCCGGCGAAACCGGTGTCAACGCCGGCAAGGGCTTCTACACCTACAAGTAAGCCGGGCAAAAAACCGCCTCCCCCGGGAGGCGGTTTTTGTGTGGGGAGAAGGAAAAAGCCCGGCCGCCCCCACCACCTGCGTATTTTCGAGGGAGACTCCCGCGGGGCGTCGAGT
>DFIE01000058.1:11442-11591 GCA_002372735.1 Clostridiales bacterium UBA3705 | reverse complement strand
CCAGGCCTGCCCACTCCACCGGGGTCGCGGGATACGTACACGCTACCCCCGTAGGGGTCGATGCCTTTCATCGACCCGTGCCCGGGCCGCCCACTCCACCGGGGTCGCGGGATACGTATGCACCCCCCCCGTAGGGGCCGATGCCTTTC
>DFIE01000058.1:6951-11376 GCA_002372735.1 Clostridiales bacterium UBA3705 | reverse complement strand
TAAACGTCCCCCATACCACCGGGGTCACGGAAAACGTACGCACCGCTTCGTAGTGGCCGCTCACCCGAGCGGCCATAAAGCCCGCCCACCCCACCGGGGTCACGGGATACGTATGCACCCCCCGTAGGGGGCGGCGTCCCCGACGCCCCGCGCCAGGCCTGCCCACTCCACCGGGGTGACGGGATGCGTAGACGCTCCTCCGTAGTGGCCGCTGACCTCAGCGGCCATAAAAGCCGCCCATCCCACCGGGGTCACGGGAAACGCAGGCCCCCGTAGGGATCGATCATGCGGTTACAGCCGGACGATCGATCCGATCCAACCCCCAGGCGGATACCCCCGGCGCAGAGCATATATCCTGCTTCATGCAATGCCTGCACATTTCTGTGGGAGACTCCCGCGGGACGTCGAAGACGCCGTCCCCTACCGCCGGAAATCGATACATGGTGCAAAATACGTCCTGCACGCAGCCAGCCGGCCCCCGGGCGGGCTGAAAAATATCTTGCTTTTTTTACCGGGTATGCTATAATCGGTATTATGAAAAGAAGAGTGAATTATTACGTCAGCAGGCGCAATCTGCTGACGTGGCTTGCGGCCCTGCTGGGGCTGTGTGCAGCGGTGGGCTATATCGCCAATGTGACCTGCGGGAAAGGCGCAGGGGTCAGCGGCGCAATGGTATGGCTCCGGGTGGTGCTGCCGGTTCTGGCCGCGGTCTATTTCAGCTATCAAATTCTCCTGCACGGTGAGGACCGGTATTACCGGGTCAGCGTGGCCTATGCCGGGCTGCTGCTCAGCTTTATGGCGGCTACCCTGGGCCTGGAGCTTGCCTGGTACTACAAGGTGCTGCTGATTCTGGCGGATCTGCTCCTGGCGGTGCTGATGCACAAAACCGTCTCCGGCACCCTGGGACTGGACTGGCTGCAGATCATCCTGGCGGGCATCCCCATGGCGGGCATCGTCTTTGTCCGGAACGCCGAGCTCCACGCCGGCTTTGACCTGGGCGTGTGGCTGGGCTTTTTGCCGGACCTGGCCTTCCTGCTGGGCTTTTTGGTGCTGACCTTTGCCGCCGGCCGGCGGGAAGAGGACGGCACCTACTACAAAACCTGGGGTGACCGGACCGACGGCCGCCGGGTGCGGAGCCTGAGCCCCATCACCAACGTGGGCGTCTACATCATGCCCGAGCGCAACCAGGCCAGCAACCAGTACAAGGGCTCGGTGGAGATCACCGAGATGGAGCGCTACATCCGGGCCAAAAAGCTCTCGGGTTATGAGGGCTTCGGCATCACCGAGGTGTTCCTGGCGGCCTACGTGCGCACCATTGCCAAGTTCCCCGCGGCCAACCGGTTTATCTCCGGCCAGAAGATCTACTCCCGGGACGAGGACATCCAGTTCTGCATGACCATCAAAAAGGAAATGTCCACCGAGGCGCCGGATACCATCATCAAGCTCCACCTGAACCCCCGCGACACCATTGAGGACGTCTACCAGAAGTTCCACAAGGCTGTGCTGGAGGTGCACGCCACCAGCGAGCTGGACTCTGACTTTGACGGCGCGGCCAAGATCCTGGGCATGATCCCCGGGGTGGTGCTGAAGTTTGTGGTGTGGCTGCTGAAGCTGCTGGACTATTTCGGCCTGCTGCCGGGCTTCCTGCTGGAGGTCAGCCCCTTCCACGGGTCGGTGTTTTTCACCTCCATGGGCTCGCTGGGCATCCCGGCCATTTACCACCACCTGTACAACTTCGGCAACCTGCCCATCTTCGGCGCCTTCGGCATGAAGCGCCGGGTGAAGGAGTTGGACGCCGACGGCAACCCGGTGGACCGCAAATACGTAGACTACGCCTTCACCCTGGACGAGCGGATCTGCGACGGCTTCTACTACGCCACGGCGTTTAAGTACTTCCGCCGCTTCCTGCAGCACCCCAAGCTGCTGGAGACCCCGCCCGAGGAAATCCAGCACGACGTGCCTTGATACTGAGCTCCCATAGAAACCTTAAATCTGTTCCGGCAGGAATTGTGCCATACTTCGTTGTCGTCCTTGCCGGGCGTCAAGCCCGCCTGCGTCCTCCGCCTCGTCTGGCGCAATTCCTGCACGGAACATTCTTCAATCTTTCTATGGGAGTTCAGTATAACATCACGCAAAAGCTCCCCCGGCCGGGCCGGGGGAGCTTTGCTTTGGGCAGCAAAAAAGCAGTGTGCGGACACACTGCTGATTTGTTGTATCGTGCATATCAGATGGCGCGCTCAACCTTGTTGGAACGGAGACATCTTGTACAAACGTATACATGGCGCGGAGTACCATTGACAATCGCCTTCACGCGCTTGACATTGGGCTTCCACATTCTGTTGGAACGTCTGTGGGAATGGGAGACCTTGATGCCGAACGTAACGCCCTTGCCGCAAATATCGCACTTTGCCATTAGCTGCACCTCCAATCCATAGGTGAAATACACAAAATCGTGACGCCTCAAAGCGTCGGACAGTATAATACCAAATTCTGAACCAAATTGCAAGAGGAAATTTGAAATTTCCAGGATTTTTTCAAAAATTTTTTTCCGCCCTGCAATTCCGGGCCTCCGGGACAAAAAATCCGTTGCACCCGGGGCAAATATCCGGTATAATAGAGAAAAATCCCGCCCCAGGAGGTTCCGGATATGAACAACTACAGTGTTCCGCTGAAAAAGCTGGTCGAGGAATTCAATCTCACCGTGGCCTATCAGGCCACTGACTACGAGCACATCCGCGTCATGGTGGATGAGGTCTCCCGCCCCGGTCTGCCGCTGATGGGCTGGTTTGACCACTTTGAGGCCCTGCGGGTAGAGGTGCTGGGCTATGTGGAGATGAGCTTTCTGGACTCCCGCACGCCGGCCCAGCGCCGAGAGGTCTTTGACCGGCTGTTCAGCTACAAAATCCCGGCCCTGGTGATCTCCCGGGGGCAGGAGCCCCACCCGGAGTGCATCGAAATGGCCCGCAAGCACAACATCACCATTCTCCAGGGCCAGGAGTCCACGTCCTACATCATCTCGGGGCTCATCACCTCATTAAAGAACGCCCTGGCCCCCCGGGTCACCCGCCACGGGGTGCTGGTGGAGGTCTACGGCGAGGGCATCCTCATCACCGGCGAGTCCGGCATCGGCAAGAGCGAGACCGCGGTGGAGCTGCTGAAACGGGGCCACCGGCTCATCGCCGACGATGCGGTGGAGATCAAAAAGACCTCTCCCCGGCAGCTTATGGGCGCCTCTCCGGCCCTGATCCGCAATTATATTGAGCTGCGGGGCATCGGGGTCATCAACGTGGCCAACCTCTTCGGCATGGCGGCCATCAAGGACGAGACGGTCATCAACTTTGTGGTGAACATCGTCCCCTGGGAGGCGGGCAAGCACTATGACCGCATGGGTCTGGAGGAGACGTATGTGGACATCCTGGGGGTCAAGGTGCCCAGCACCACCATCCCGGTCCGGCCGGGGCGGAACCTTGCCATCATCCTGGAGGTGGCCGCCATGAACAGCCGGCAAAAGCGCATGGGCTACAACGCCGCCCAGGATCTGAACGACCAGCTCAACCGCCACTTTGAGTCCGTCACCAGGTGAACACCCCGCCGCAGCACCGGCAGAATTCCCCGGCAGGGCCTGCAAAGGCCCTGCTTTTTGTGTGCAAATGGGAAAAATCGGCCTTTTTCGCCCTTCGGCCCTTGCAATTTGCGGTACTGACCTGTATAATAACCCATGATTATGCCTTTGACAAATCACTGTGAAGAAAGGAAGAGATCAATATGGGCATTTCCTCCAGTGCGCCGTGGCTGAAATTTTACGGCGACACCCCCAAGACCCTGGAGTATCCCAAGAAGACCATCTATCAGATTGTCCGGGACACTGCCCGGCAGCATCCCAAGCTGGTGGCCTACGAGTTTATGAACAAGCAGACCACCTATGAGCGCTTTATGGAGCGCATTGACCGCACGGCCCGGGCCCTGGTAGCCCTGGGCATTCAAAAGGGCGACCGGGTCACCATCTGTATGCCCAACTGCCCCCAGGCGCTGGACACCTTCTACGCCATCAACCGCATCGGCGCCGTGTCCAATATGATCCACCCCCTGTCCGCGCCCCAGGAGATCGCCTTTTACCTGAATTTCTCCCACAGCAAGGCCATCCTCACCCTGGACCAGTTCTACGGCAAGATCGACGAGATCCGCCCCCAGCTGGAGGCGCCGATCAAGCTGATCATCGCCCAGATCAAAGACGAGCTGCCCGCCCCCCTGGGCCTGCTCTACCCCCTGACCAAAGACGCCCGCAAGGTGCCCAAGCTGCCCAGGGGCGGGGACTACATCCGCTGGAACGACTTCCTCCGCCGGGGCGAAAAGATCAAGCAGCTGCCCCCCGATGACACCCCGTACACCGACGGCGCCTCCATCCTGTACTCCGGCGGCACCACC
>DFIE01000058.1:267-6892 GCA_002372735.1 Clostridiales bacterium UBA3705 | reverse complement strand
ACCGGCACCACCAAGGGCATCCTGCTCTCGTCGCTGAACTTCAACGCCACCGCCCTGCAGACCATTGCGGCCTCGGGCCTGCCGGACATTGTGGGCAAGAAGATGCTCTCCGTGATGCCGGTCTTCCACGGCTTCGGCCTGGGCATCGGCATCCACACCGCCCTGGTGGGCGGCGCCCGGTGCATCCTGGTGCCCCGGTTCAACGTGCAGACCTATGCCCAGCTGCTCATCAAAAAGCAGCCCAACCTGATCCCCGGCGTGCCCACCCTGTTTGAGGCCCTGCTGCGCACCGACCTGCTGGAGGGCGCGGATCTCAGCTTCCTGGACGGCATGTTCTCCGGCGGCGACTCCCTGTCCATCGAGCTGAAGCACAAGGTGGACGACTTCCTGAAGGCCCACAACGCCAAGATCCAGATCCGGGAGGGCTACGGCACCACCGAGTGCGTCACCGCCTCCTGCCTGACCCCCAAGGACTATGCCCGCTCCGGGTCCATCGGCGTGCCCTTCCCGGATACCTACTACCAGATCGTCAAGCCCGGCACTGAGGAAGAGGTGGAGCCCAACATCGAGGGCGAGATCTGCATCTCCGGCCCCTCTGTGATGATGTGCTATGTGGACAACCCCGAGGAGACCGCCCAGACCCTCCGCCGCCACAGCGACGGCCGGATCTGGCTCCACACCGGCGATTTGGGCGCCATGGACGCCGACGGCTTTGTCTACTTCCGCCAGCGGATCAAGCGGATGATCATCACCTCCGGCTACAACGTCTACCCCAGCCAGCTGGAGAACATCATTGACGGCCACGAAAAGGTCCTGCTCTCCTGCGTGGTGGGCGTGAAGGACGACTACAAAAAGCAGAAGGTCAAGGCCTTTGTGGTGCTGCGCCCGGGCTACGAGCCCAACGACGCCACCCGGGAGGAGCTGATGGCCTACTGCCGCAAGCACATTGCCAAGTACGCCATGCCCTATGAGATCGAGTTCCGGGAGGATCTGCCCAAGACGCTGGTGGGCAAGGTGGCCTACCGGGTGCTGGAGGAAGAGGCCAACGCCCAGCTGGAGGGCAAATGAGCGGGACGGAAAAGCCCCGGATCTGGGAGCTGGACGCCCTGCGGGGCCTGATGATGGTCTTTGTGGTGGCGTTTCACAGCCTGTTTTACGCCTCGGTGATGCTGGGGCGGTTCCGTCTGCCGGAGTGGCTGCTGTGGTTCATCGGCCACGCGGGGCTGCTGTTTGTGGTGCTCTCCGGCCTGTGCGCCCATCTGGGCAGCCGGGGGCTGCGCCGGGGCGCCCTGGTGTTTGCCGGCGGCATGGTGCTGACCCTGGGCTCCTGGATCGGGGTGCTGCTGGGCCTTTTGGACCGGGCCTTTGTCATCCGCTTCGGGGTGCTGCACCTGCTGGGCTTTTGCATGATGCTCTCCCCGGTGCTGAAAAAGCTGCCCACCTGGGCCCTGGGGGCGCTGGGGCTGGTCGTGGTGATTGCCGGCTACGCCATTGAGGGCACAGTGGTGCAAACCAGGCTGCTGTTCCCCCTGGGGCTGATGTACCCGGGGTTCTCCTCGGGGGACTATTTCCCCATCCTGCCCCACCTGGGCTGGTTCTGCCTGGGCCTGGTGCTGGGCCGGCTGCTGTACCAAGAGAAAAAAACCCGGCTGCCCGGGGTGGACCCCCGGCAGCCGCTTATCCGCCTGCTCACCTTTTGCGGCCGCAACAGCCTGTGGATCTTCATTCTCCACCTGCCGCTGATCGGCGCGGTGATGGGCATTTTGAGTTTATTTTAAGAAAAGAAGGATAGAATATGGCAAAGGAAAAAATCAAGCGGGGAGACCGCTTTGACGGCGTTTGGCTCAACAAGGAGCCTGCCATGAACCAGTTCATGGCCTATCTCTACCCCAACCGGGCCGACAACGAGGCCTATATCAACGAGGAAATCGACCTGCGGCCCATCGAGGAATACCTGGCCAAAAAGAACGCCGGCCGCACCGAGGACAAGTACACCTACTTCCACGTGATCTGCTCGGCGGTGGTCAAGGCCTTTGTGCTCCGGCCCAAGATGAACCGCTTTATCTCCGGCAACCGGATGTACCAGCGCAAGTTCCTGTCCGTGGCCTTTGTGGTCAAGAAGAAATTCTCCGACCGGTCCGAAGAGGGCCTGGCCTTCCGCAAATTCCAGCCCGACGCCACCATCGACAAGCTCCATGACGACCTGTGCCAGGAGATCCACACCCAGCGCAAGGAGGGCAACGTGGACAACTCCACCTACTTTATGGACAAGCTGCTCAAGCTGCCCCGGTGGGTGCTGCGCCTGGTGATGAAAATTCTCTTCAGCCTGGACCGGAAGGGCAAGGTGCCCTATGACCTGATCAAGGACGACCCCAACTATTCCTCCATTTTCCTCACCAACCTGGGCTCCATTGACCTCAACTGCGGCTATCACCATCTGTCCAACTGGGGCACCTGCAGCTGCTTTGTGGTCATCGGCAAGAAGCACCTGGCCCCGGAGTGCCACCCCGACGGCACGGTTACCGTCCGCCCGGTGCTGAACCTGGGCATCACCCTGGATGAGCGCATTGCCGACGGCTATTACTACTCCAAAACCGTCAAGCTGGTGCGCTATCTGCTGGAGCACCCCGACCTGCTGGAGCTCCCCGCCGAGACTGAGGTGGACTACCTGCCCAAGAACGACCGCCGCTTCCTGCTGGACCAGCAGAAGCAGGCCGAGCCGGAGAAAGCCGCCGTGCCGGAGAAGGTTGCCGTATGAGCAGCCTGCGCCTTGGGCGCTACCGCCACTTTAAGGGCCGGGACTATGAGGTCCTGGGGGTGGCCCGCCACTCCGAGACCCTGGAGGAGTTCGTGGTCTACCGCCCCCTGTACGGGGACCGGGGCCTGTGGGTCCGGCCCCTGCGCATGTTTACCGAAACCGTGGAGCGGGACGGCAAGCGCCAGCCCCGGTTCGTCTATGTGGGCCAGGAGCAGCTCTGAGGCTCCCCCCGAGAAAAGAGATCGCCTATGAAATTATCCCTTATCATTCCCATGTACAACGAGGCCGCCATCCTGCCCCAGACGGTGCGGACGCTGACCGAATACCTGGCAGCCCAGCCCTTTGACTGGGAGCTGGTGTTTGTGGACGACGGCTCCACCGACGGCTCTGCCGCCCTGGTGGAGGGCCTTGGCCTGCCCGGGGTCCGGGTGCTGGGCTATACCCCCAACCGGGGCAAGGGCCGGGCGGTCAAAACCGGTATGCTGGAGGGCAGGGGAGAGCTGCTGATGTTTTTGGATGCCGACCTGGCCTACGGCACCCAGGTCATCGCCCGGGTGGTGGAGGCCATGGACCAAGCCCCGGATAAGCAGGTGCTGCTGGGCTCCCGGGTGCTGCACCCCGAGGGCTACGCCGGCTATACCCCCCTGCGGCGGCTGGCCTCCAAAACCTACATTCTGGTGCTTAGGCTGGTGGGGGGCTTCCGGCTCAGCGACTCCCAGTGCGGGTGCAAGGCCTTCCGCCGGCAGGCCGCCCGTGAGATCTTCTCCCGGGTGCAGACCGACGGCTTCGCCTTTGACTTTGAGGCCATTCTCTGGGCCCAAAAGCTGGGCTATGCCATCCAGGAGCTGCCGGTCAAGATTGTGAACCACCGGGCCTCCAAGGTGAACACCCTGCGGGACACCTTCCGGATGCTGGCCCAGCTGCGGCAGATCCGCCGCCGGGTGGGCAGGGGAGAGGAGGGATCCCGTGGGGCTTGAGTTTCAACTCAGCGTCCCGGTGCTCACGGTGTTTGTCCAGGGGCTGCTGAGCTTTTTCTCCCCCTGCGTGGTGCCCCTGGTGCCGGTGTACCTGGGCTATCTGTCCGGGGGCGCGGCCCGGCGAGAGGCGGACGGCACCCTCCGGTATCCCCGGGGCAGGGTGCTGTGCAACACGTTTTTCTTTGTGCTGGGCATCAGCTTTGCTTTCTTTTTGCTGGGCCTGGGCATGACGGCCCTGGGAGGCTTCCTGGGTCGGCACCAGCGGGTGCTGGCGGTGGCGGGGGGCGTGGTTGCCATCCTGTTCGGCCTGTACCAGCTGGGGCTGTTCGGCCAGTCCAGGCTGCTGGCCACGGAGCGGCGGCTGCCCCTGCGGCTGGAAAAGCTGGCCATGTCCCCCCTGACGGCCCTGGTCATGGGCTTTGTGTTCAGCTTTGCCTGGACCCCCTGCGTGGGCCCGGCCCTGGCCTCGGTGCTGCTGCTGGCGGCCTCCGCCGGCACCCGCGGCACCGGCCTGCTGCTGATCGGGGTGTACACCCTGGGCTTTGTGCTGCCCTTCCTGGCGGTGGGCCTGTTCAGCACGGGGCTGCTCTCCCTGCTGAAAAAGCACCGCCGGCTGCTGCCCTGGGCGGTGCGCCTGGGGGGCGTGCTGATGATCCTGATGGGCGTGATGATGGTCACCGGCCTGATGACCCGCCTGTCCGGCGACCTGGCCCGCCTGGGGGCCGAGCCCCCTGCCGCCGCCGAAACGGCGGCGGAGACCGCCCCGCAAGCCCCGGTGGAGACCGACGCCCCTGCCGGCAGCACCCAGGCCACAGAGCAGGCGGAACAAGCCCTGCCCCCGGCCCCGGCGCTGGAGCTGACAGACCAGTACGGCGTGACCCACAAGCTCTCGGAGTACCGGGGCAAGGTGGTGTTTCTGAATTTCTGGGCCACCTGGTGTCCGCCCTGCCGCCAGGAGATGCCGGACATCCAGACCATCTACGAGACCTACGCCGCCCAAGAGGACCCCGAGGTGATCATTCTGGGCCTTGCCACCCCCGGCGTGGGGGGCGAGGAGGACCTGGAGGGAGTCACTGCCTTTTTGGAGCAGAACGGGTACACCTACCCGGTGCTGATGGATCCCACCGGCGAAAGCCTGACCCAGTGGGGCATCACCGCCTATCCCACCACCTTCCTGATCACCCGGGAGGGGGAGATTCTGGGCTATATCCCCGGCAGCGTCAGCGGCAGCATCATGCAGTCCGCCATTGACCAGGCCCTGGCCCAATGATTGCGTCATACACCCCCGCCCGTCGGCATAGACTGGGCGGGGGTGATTTTATGTGTACCAAGCTGTCCGCACTGCGCTGCAAGGAGGTCATCAACCTCTCTGACGGCTGCCGCCTGGGGTACGTCAGCGACCTGGAGCTGGAGCTGCCCGACGGCAGAATCCACGCCCTGATCCTGCCGGGGCCCTGCCGGTTTTTCAAGCTCTTCGGCCGGGACGGCTGCTACCGGATCCCGTGGTCCTGCATCCGCCGCATCGGCGACGATCTGATCCTGGTGGAGTGCGCCCTGCCGGAGTGCCACGTCCACAGCCTGGGGGGCAGGGCATAACCCGGCCCACCCCCGGAGGCACTGCCCCCGGGGGCGCTTTTCCGGTTGACAGGGCACAAAAGCAGAGTATAATAGAATCGTGGAAGAATCCGTTTTTTGCACCAAGGAGGAAATTGCAAATGAAACGTATTGTGTCACTGCTGCTCTGCCTGTGCCTGGTCCTGCCCCTGTGGGGCGGTATGCCCCGGGCCGGCGCCGAAGCCCTGCCGGAAATCCCGGACACTGTGGACGAGTACACTGCCCAGGCCTGCATGGAGCTGTATGAAGAATACGGCTGCCTGCCCACCGCAGGGGGATATGTGTATCTCAGTGAGCTGGAGGAGGGCCGCTCCTACGTCTTTTGGGAGCACACCAACCTGATTCTTGACGTGGACCGCACCCTGGGCTGGGTGATTTCCATGGAGGATCTCACCATCCAGGGGGAGGAGGAGGTCCTCACGGCCAAGGGCGTCCATGCCCGCGGCACCCTGTGGTTTGACGGCGGCAACCTGGTCTGCCCGGCGCTTGCCGACCCGATGCCCACGGGGAGCCTGATGTACAACGGTTTGTTGGGCGTCCAGGGGGTCAATATTTTGGGCGGTACGGTGACCTGCCCGGAGATCAGCGGCGGCGGCGAGAGCGTCTCGATCGGCAGCGCGGTGGTAAACGCCGGCAGTATTTCCGGCATTTTTGGCGTGACAATCGACCACTCTCAGGTCACTGCAGACACCATCTGGGGCCGGGACGGCGTTTCCATTCAAGCGGGCGAGACCCGGGCGGATAACATCATGGGCTGGCGGATCGAGCTGGCGGGCAAGGTCCGGGTCAGCCGTGTGGAGTCCCCCTCCGACCCGGTGGACCTGTCCATTCCCTTCCCGGCGCGGATCGTGGAGCCCCAGGGGGGCCGCTGGAACGGGAAGCAGTTCACCGATGCCGCAGGCAACCCGGTGGACTCTGTGCTGATTGACCTGGTCCAGGTCCAAGAGCCCTTTGCGGACGTGCCCCGGGACGCCTTCTACAGCCGGGCGGTGGCCTGGGCGGTGTGGAAGCAGGTCACCAACGGCACCGACCAGACCCATTTCTCCCCGGCGCAGACCTGTACCCGGGGGCAGATCGTCACCTTCCTGTGGCGGGCCATGGGCAGCCCGGCGCCCCAGGGGACCGAAACCCCCTTTGCCGACGTGGAGCCGTCCCGGTATTACGGCAAGGCCGTGGCCTGGGCGGTGGAGCAGGGGATTGCCAAGGGCATGGCGCCGGACCGCTTTGCCCCGGAGGACCCCTGCACCCGGGGGCAGATCGTCACCTTCCTGTGGCG